>CAJODU010000098.1:6629-12646 GCA_905233325.1 uncultured Selenomonadaceae bacterium | reverse complement strand
CGGATTGACTTGGGACTGAACGGGTCGGCAGTCCCTTCAAGGATAATAACGTCTTTGATTCCTGCCGCCGCCGTTGTCCTCAAGATCGCTCCGACATTATTTGGCTCTTGAATTCTGTCCAATGCCACTGTCAATTTAGAATCAGCACTTGCCGAGGTGAAGGAAGGCTTGCGACAGACGGCTATTGCAGATTGAGGAGTGGTCAGCTCTGAAAGTTTTTTAAATTCACGCTCGCCAATCTCGTCAACCGTCACAATGAACTCTATCAAGTTCTTTGGTATCTCTTCAATGAGCTTGTCACCTTCGACTATAAACAGATTTAATTCATCACGATATTTTCGCAACTTCAGCTTATTAATCAATTTTATCTTATTCATAATATTATCCTATCAGAAAAATTTTTTAATTGCAAGTATCGGCTCCATTATTAAGTGATCAATGAGATACCCACGGCACAAAATTTTTTTGAGTGCGAGATTTATGTATATCAACAAGGCGTTGATTTCTGGAACCGCAGAAATTCATTGTCAAATCTCGTTGACTTTCGATAAATGGACCATCGACAAGAACATCAACATAATCTAAAAATTGATGAATCTGATCAGATGTGAAATATTTTTCTTCTGCTTTGGTTAAATTTCCAATAAGGTTTTCGTAAATGAAACCGGTGTAACACCAAACGCTGAGGTTTAACTTTTTAGCCGCACCGGCAAGTTCAGTGACTGCCTTAATCTGACAGAGAGGCTCTCCACCGGTGAGAGTGATCCCGCTTATCAATGGAGCATTTTGGAACTTGGCTATAATCTGAGCGGTATCGACAAGTCTGCCGCCGGTAAAATCGTGAGTGGCAGGATTGTGACAGCCTTTGCAGTTGTGATGACAGCCCTGCACAAATATAGCAAAGCGAACGCCTTCACCATCAACAAAAGATTCTTCAATAATATCAGCTATTCTTATATCCACCTGAATGCGCCGCTGCAATCCTCTGAATTAATCAGAAAAAGTAGCGGCTTTTCTCCTTGTATAATAAATTTAGATTTAAGGAAATCAATATCCTTTACCCGTTCAAAATTCTCTTTTTTCTGGCAGCTCTTTTTATCATTGCCTTGGCATTCTCTATTGAGGCGGGTGTGGCATCTATACCTGAGGCCATTCTTGCAATCTCTTTAATTCTGTCAAAATCGTTGAGCCTGTAGACCGCCGTGCTGGTGCGCTCGTCAATGACTTGCTTGTCTATCGAGATATGGACATCGGCCATACTGGCAATCTGTGCCAAGTGAGTTATGCAGAGGACTTGCTTATATTTCGCGACTTTAGATATACATTCGGCAACGGCATTTGCGGTAAGACCTCCCAAGCCGGTGTCGATCTCATCAAATACCATTGTTGCGGCAGAGTCGTCACGTTCTGCGTCAATAGCCTTTATTGCAAGAGCAAGCCTGGACAGTTCACCGCCTGAGGCAACCTTCGATAATGGCTGTACTTCCTCGCCGGCGTTTGCACTGAAGAGCATATCAACATCATCGCTGCCCTTTAACGATAATTCTTCCAAAGGATTGACGGCAATTATAAATTTGGCTTTTTTCATTCCGAGCTGTCTGAGTTCTGTTTCGATTTCCAAGGACAAATTTTTTGCTGATTTTTGGCGAGCTTTCGTTAAAACTTCTGCGCGTTTGATTGCCTGTGCTTTGACTTTGATTATACGCTGCTGCATTGCCTCTATGTCGGAATCAAAGTTTTCTATTGAGGAAAGTTCCTGCTTTATTTTTTCGTGACGCTCCAATATCTCCTCAATGGTAGCTCCATACTTCTTTTTGAGACGATGGATCAATTCCAGCCTTTCCTGAAGTTCATCAATCCTGCCCGGTGAAAATTCAAACTGCTCACCGTAGCTGTGAATCTCATGGTAAGCCTCATGCAAATTCAAATCAGCCTCTTCAAGCATTTTCCTTACATCATCAAGCGAGTGATCATAGCGTTGAATATCGTCAAGATTTTTGCTGATCGTCGCAAGTGCCGTCAATACACTAAAACCATCATCACCATCAAGCAGACGGCAAGATTCTTCAACATTTCCGACGATTTTTTCAGCATTAGACAGGCGTTTAAATTCTGACTCCAGCTCTTCCTCTTCACCGACAGTTAATTTTGCTTCAGCGATCTCATTTTCCTGCCACCGCAACATATCCAGCCTTTGATCATTTTCGGCAGCGGATTTCTTTTTATTTTCAAGTGCCTTTTGTTGAGAAATCCAAAGTCGGTATAATTTTTGATATTCCGCCAAAGCCGCAACTATCTCATCAGAAGAATTATCAACCAAGGCATAAGGCGTCCCCTCTTTGAGAAGGGCAAGATTTTCGTTCTGACCGTGAACGTCTATAAGTGCGTTGCCGATTCTCTTCAGTGACGCCAGTGTAATGTGCGAGCCGTTGACTATTATGGCATTTTTGCCATTGCGAGCGATTTTGCGAGAGATTATCAACTCCTCATCTTCGTTTTCGATCTCCAATTCAGAAAGAATATTTTTGACTTTATCGGTGGATTCAATCAGAAAGACGGCCTCAACTTTCAGATCGTCGCAGCCGTTTCTGATGTATTGAGTGCTTGCACGGCCGCCCAGGACAACGCCGAGGGCATCAATCAAAATTGACTTACCTGCACCCGTCTCACCCGTCAAGATATTCAAGCCTTCATCAAATTCAACATTCACATTTTCAATCAGCGCAAAGTTTCTGACGCTCAATGTCTTTAGCATCAACTCACTCCCAAAGATTGTTTATTTCTTGCCGGTGCTGCCGCGCTTAGTGATAGGCACATTATTTTTGCAGAGAGGACACTCCTCCGGCTTGTAAGTCTCAACATTCATCTTGAGCAAGGCAGTCGCAGGAACGTCACCAAAATCAGCCTTGCCGCCGCTCCTGTCAACGAGCATACTCACCGCAACAGGGATCGCCCCATAGGACTTCACAACATCAATAACCTCTTTGATTGAGCCGCCGGTCGTCACAATATCCTCAACGATTAAAACCCTCTCACCCTCACGCAGACTGAATCCGCGGCGGAAAGTCATCTTGCCGTCAACACGCTCAGTGAAGATAGCACGGGTGCCGAGAGCCTTGCCGGTCTCGTGGGCAAGTATAACACCGCCAGTTACAGGCCCGACTACAGTCTCAATATTTGCATCTTTGAATTTTTCCGCCATTGCTTGGCAGAGCTGCTCGGTGTATTTCGGGTGCTGGAGGACGTTGAATTTCTCAACATAATGTGGGCTGTGAAGTCCGCTCGTCAGCAGAAAATGTCCGTCCATAATCGCGTTCGTCTTAGTTAAAATATCTCTAACTTCCTTTTCAGTCACTGCAATCACCTCATTAAATTTTTAATTACAACTGCCTGTAGTAATCGGCAGCACGTTTAGCCTCATAGTCCATTCCTATAGTTGACTTTGCGGGATAGTTGCTTGCCTGCGGCGGCGTAATATCTATCGGCTTAAAGTCCTCTACACGATTTTGACCCTGATTTCGATTCAAGCTGCGATTTTGAGATTTATTACCCTTGAACCTGTCCCAAAGATAGCGGCCGCCTTTGTAGAGAGCATAGAATATGGCAATATTGAACAGCAAGCCCAAAACATCACCCAGCAGACCGCCGCCAAAGTCACCAAGCAGACTGGCAAGCAAACCGCCGAGCATCATTCCGCCGGCGAAAAGTCCTATATTCCTGAGCGTGTTCCCGAAAGCAGAGCCGGTATTTGCGGTCGGGTTGGTATTTGTCTTACTTGCGGCGGTATTGGATTTAACGTCAGGAGCAGTGTTATTCAAATCTTTGGCACTTTTGGAAGGCTTGTACTCCTTACCGCCGCCGCTGACAGATTTTGATTCATTTGCTGATGAATTAGACGAGTTTGATTTAGAAGGTGCCTTGTTGATATTCACTTTTGGGGCACTTTTTGGCATACTGATTTTTGCTCCGCCCTTCGCCGCCTCTGCGATTGATACATCAACCACATTATCGACGACAATCGGAGCCGCCGTCAAGAGCAATGCTCCGGTCATTGTTCCGACTAAAATTTTTTTCAATGTCATTTAAATTTTTCACTCCTATTATGCAGGGTTTTAACTTTCCTTGAATGATTTAACATCTTCAGGGAAGGCATAAATCTCACCGAGAGTGTCAAGCTCGCCGGAGAGATAGCGATCAATATCATCAACATCAATAAAGAGCTTGCAGTCAATATCAAGATAGCCCTGCTCTTTAGCTTGGCTGAGATCGCGAATTGCCATCAATCTTTCACGCAGCTTTAAGCACTCTGTCCGCCGAGCGTGAATATCCAGCTTAATTTGCGGCGTTCCGTATTCACTCATTACTTCTTGCAATGTCATTCTTTGCGACATCTGCCATTCATTCCCCTCAATTTGATTTGCATTTGATATTATACCCCAAAAAAAGATAAACTGCAAATTTTTTAGAAAACGTATTCAAAATAAAAAAAACGTTGACGCAGAGCAGATTGACATATATAATGTTAGCGTTCAATCAATAAATGAGAGGAAGTTTTAAAAAGTGGCTAAAGTTAATAAAGTTGTGCTTGCATATTCCGGCGGTCTTGATACCTCTGTTATAATTCCTTGGCTCAAGGAAAACTATGGCGGCTGTGAGGTCATTGCCGTTTGTGCTGATGTTGGGCAGGGTGCTGAGCTTGACACTGTTCACGACAAGGCTCTCAAGTCCGGCGCGTCCAAGGTTTACGTTGAGAATATCACCAAAGAATTTATCGAAGGCTATGTGTTCCCAACCCTCAAAGCCGGTGCGGTTTATGAGGGCAAGTATCTCCTCGGCACTTCGTTCGCGAGACCTGTTATTGCCAAGAGACTTGTTGAGATTGCAGAGAAAGAAGGCGCGGACGCCATTGCTCACGGTGCGACAGGCAAGGGCAACGATCAAGTTCGTTTTGAGCTTACTGTCAAGGCTCTTGCTCCTCATTTGACGATTATTGCTCCATGGCGTGAGTGGAATCTTGACTCTCGCTCTGCTGAGATTGAATACGCCAAGGCACATGGTATTGAAATCCCTACCGACAACAAGACCTACAGTATGGATCGCAATATCTGGCATCTTTCACACGAAGGCAGTGACCTTGAGGATCCTTGGAATGCACCGAAAAATTCAATGTTCCTCATCAGCAAGGCTCCTGAAGATGCACCTGACAAGCCTGAGGAAGTTACAATAGATTTTGAAAAGGGCATTCCTGTTGCTGTCAACGGTCAGAAACTTGATTCAGTGAAGATCATTGAGACCCTCAACGAGATCGGTGCTCGCAACGGCGTCGGTATCGTTGATATTTGTGAAAATCGCCTTGTCGGTATGAAGTCCCGCGGCGTCTACGAAAATCCTGCCGGTTCGATCCTCTACTATGCACACCGTGAGCTTGAGTACCTCTGCCTGGATCGTGCAACCTTCCACTTCAAGGAGCATGTTGCAGTCAAGTATGGTGAGCTTGTCTATGATGGAATGTGGTTCTGTCAGTTGAGGGAGGCTCTGGCTGCCTTTGTCGACAGCACTCAAGAGACAGTCACAGGCACAATCAAGCTCAAACTCTACAAGGGTAATATCATCAGTGCCGGCTCCAAGTCTCCAAATTCACTCTACAGTCAAGAGTTTGTCACCTTTGAGCACGATGATGTTTACAACCAGGCTGACGCAACGGGCTTTATCAATCTCTTTGGTCTGCCGCTCAAAGTTCGTGCACTCGTCCAGAAGAAACAAGGTAAATAATACAGCTTGACGAAACAGATTGCTGTAATGATAGAAAAGACCGCTTGCCTTCCATTGAGGGCAGCGGCTTTTTTGTTGACAAATATGCTATAATGGGAATGTATTGATTATTTTTATATCATTGACATACTCCCCACGGCTAAAGTCGGCGGATTCTGCTATCATCGACATTTGCCTCATAAACAAGGTCTTACAATGTCTCCTGCAATGGTCGATGCCCCAACCATATATTTTACGAAGAGGCG
>CAJODU010000098.1:1051-6622 GCA_905233325.1 uncultured Selenomonadaceae bacterium | reverse complement strand
CCCCTGCTCATCTTCAAATATATTTTAGCAAAAGAATTTACAAAATGCAATAAAAATTTAGCGGCTTACATCGCAAAAGCTAAAGCAAGGGGCTTTTCGCCGCATTTCAGTAAATATGAGTGTCCAAGTTGCGGAAGAATGTATGAAAAAGAGAATTTCTGCCCGAATTGCGGAACATATCTAAAAAAGGACTAAATTCAAAATTAGTGAAAAAATTTCAGATTAGATATAGTCAAATTGGCAAATAAGCATTATAATTATCAATGGTGAAAGAAATATGTATATTATTGGCGTGACGGGCGGGATAGCCTGTGGCAAGAGTACGGTCTCGAATGAGTTGAGCAAGTACGGGGCAAAGATAATCAATGCCGACAATATAGCCCATTGGCAGCTTGCTCCCGGTGGAGAGATATATAACGCATATATAGAGCACTTCGGCAGGGATATTCTCAATGATGAGGGTTTGATTGACCGCCAAAAGGTAGCGGCGATAGTCTTCAACGACAAAGAGCAGCTTGCTTGGATAAATGATCTGGCTCACCCCATACTCCTCAAGCACGTTCGGCAGCGTCTGGTCAAGTATCAGAGTGAGGGCGTGACTTTGGCGGTACTTGATGTGCCGCTCCTCTTTGAAGCCGGCTGGGAGAAGGAGTGCGATGAGGTCTGGGTTGTTCACTTGAAGCAGGGGCGGCAGGTGGCTCGATTAATGGAGCGCAACAATTTGACTTTTGAAGAGGCAAGCGGCAGGATTAAGGCGCAGATGTCCGGCAAGGAGAGGCGCAAGCGTGCTGATGTGGTGATTGACAACAATGATTCAAAGATTTCAACCAAAAGTCAGATAAAGCGTCTGATTAGGTGCAAATTTCCTCATTTGCTTAGGAATTACAGGCGATACAGGCAGAGACAGCTCAAAGAACAATTTGAAAGGCTGCTGGGAATTGATTAAAGGGCGCAGTATATATTTTAGGAATATTATATTAGTGACAGCAGTGGCAATCTTGCTGGTGACGGGGATAATGCACTTGGTAAATCCGATAAACCGCAAGATAGAAGACTGGCGGTATCCGTTGAAGTATGTGGAGACAGTCAGAAAGTATGCAGAGATTTACGATGTGGAGCCGGCACTGGCACAGGCAGTGATACGAGAGGAAAGCAAATTCAATGAGCGGGCGTTGTCAAGGAGCGGAGCAGTCGGGTTAATGCAGATAATGCCGGAAACGGGGTATTGGATAGCCGAGCAGTTGGGTGAAGATGAAGGTGACTTGTATGAGGCGGAGTGCAATATTCGCTACGGTGTTTGGTATCTGGCGGAGCTTACGGCGGAATTCGGCGGCAACGAAGTCCTTGCACTTTCGGCTTACAATGCCGGTCGCGGTACGGTTTGGGATTGGATCGACGAATATGGCTGGCGCAGAGATTTCGACGATATTGGTGCCATACCTTACAGTGAGACGCGCAGCTATGTCAAGCGGGTGCTGAGGAGTCGCGAGAGGTATCAAAATATTTTTAGCAAGATAGGTGGGATAGAATGAGCAAAGATAAGTTCCTGTTGATGATTAGGGACGAAGACCTGTTGAAAAAGCTGACAAAGGATATGGATTTTGCTTTTGATGAGCGTGAAATGTTGAGTTACTGCACAATAGCCCGCGTCAATGTGATTCCGAGCCAAAGGGATTTGGAGATTTTTTTAGATGTGTCGCAACTTGTCAAACAGCCGCTATTATTAAAACTTGCTTGCAAAATCAAGGCGAAGTACAATCCTGACGGTGAGGTTACCATAAGCCCGCGCCCTATTTACAGAATGAATCTTTCTCTGTTCGATGAAGAGCAGATAATCAATCAGAAAGTGAGCACAAGGGATTTAGCTAAGTTTAACATCAAGAATAAATTTAATATTGTACCGAAATCTAAGCCTCAATCCAATCAAAGGCCGCAGCAGCCACCGCAATCACCGCCGCAATCGCAATCGCAATCGCAACCACCACAGTTTCACCCGCCTTTGCCACCGCTACCTCAATATCAACCTCAACCTCAACCACAGCCTCAACCTCAGCCTCAACCTCAACCTCAACCTCAGCCTCAGCCTCAACCTCAACCTCAACCGCAACCGCCACAATCCCCACCGCCACAACCTCCACAAGTGCCGCAAAATAAGCCCTCAACGCCTATCAAGGAAGAGAGCAAGCCAAGCAGTCCGACCTCGAAGGTGAGGGGTAAAGCCATAGAGATCGGCAAGCTGACGGGCGATAATCAGAAGTGCATTATTGAGGGCGTGGTGGCGGACGAATACAGCAATCTCAAGCTCACTGAGACCAAAAACGGCAAATTTATCCTGAGCTTCAGCATTGTTGACGAGACGGACGGCGTTACCTGCAAGAAGTTCTACAACAAGAAGGAGCAGAAAGCCGCGGAAGCCCTCGTGGAGCAGCTCAAAGGGCAGCATAGAGTGAAGATACAAGGCTCTGCCCAGCAGGATAACTTCTCGAATACCAAGGAGACAATGGTCTGGGCTGATAATGTTGAGATACTCGGTGATGTGGAGGTGGCGGAGCGGCAGGACAATGCGGCAGAAAAGAGGGTCGAGCTGCACTGCCATACACGAATGTCGCCAATGGACGCGGTGATGGGGGCAGGTGATGTTGTCAATCAAGCGGCGAAGTGGGGCTGGTCTGCCGTTGCAATTACTGACCACGGCGTGGTGCAAGCCTTTCCTGAGGCCGCCAACACTGCCGCCAAGCTCAAGAAGAAGGGCGTCAACATCAAAATAATCTATGGTATGGAGGGCTACCTTGTCGGCGAGGACTGGCAGCAGAAGGCTCCCGCCAACCATATTATCATCATCGCGAAGGACAAGGTCGGCTTGAAAAATCTCTACGAGCTGATCTCCATTTCACATCTGCGCTTTTTCTTCCGCACGGCGAGGATTCCCAAGTCTATTCTGACGAAGTACCGCAAGGGTTTGATTATAGGCAGTGCCTGTGAGGCGGGGGAGCTGATTCGTGCCATTGTCGGCGACAAAAGTGAGGCGGAGATTGAGGAGATTGCCAAGTTCTACGACTACCTTGAGATACAGCCTATCCACAACAACGACTTCCTGAAACGCAGTCCCGACTTCCCCAACGTCAACACTGACGACGACTTGATAGCAATCAACCTCAAAGTGGCAGACCTCGCCAAAAAGCTCAACAAGCCGCTTGTGGCAACTTGCGACGCTCATTTTATGAATCCCGAAGACTCGATTTACCGCGCTATCCTTATGCAGAGCAAAGGCTACAAGGACGCGGATTTACAGCCTCCGCTCTATTTGAGGACGACTGAGGAAATGCTCAAGGAGTTTGAATATCTCGGTGAGGAGCTTGCCTATGAGGCGGTGGTGACGAATCCCAACAAGATAGCTGATATGGTGGAGGTGCTGCGCCCAATTCCTGAGCAGTTGTACTCGCCCAAGCTGGAGGGTGCCGAGGAGGAATTGAAGGCAACATCGTATCGAAAGGCTCGGAGCATTTACGGGGAGGACTTGCCGGAGATTGTCAGTGCAAGGCTGGAGCAGGAAATCAAGCCAATCATCGGGCACGGCTTTGCGGCACTGTATATGATAGCCGAGAGGTTAGTCAAAAAGTCAAACGCGGACGGCTATATCGTCGGTTCTCGTGGAAGTGTCGGCTCGTCCTTCGTTGCGACAATGCTTGGTATCACTGAGGTTAATCCTCTGCCGCCGCACCGGCATTGCCCGAAATGTCTCTACAGCGAATTCATCACCGACGGCACTATCAACTGCGGCTACGATCTTGAGGATAAGGACTGCCCGAAATGCGGCACTCGTATGCACAAGGACGGCCACGATATACCGTTTGCGGTCTTTCTCGGTTTCGACGGCGACAAGGTGCCTGATATTGACCTCAACTTCAGCGGTGAATATCAATCGAAGGCTCACAAATACACCGAAATCCTCTTCGGCAAGTTCAACGTCTACCGTGCGGGCACAATCGCCACCGTCGCCGACAAGACGGCCTTCGGTCTCGTCAAAAAGTACTACGAAGAGCACGGTATGCACAAGAGCGGCACCTTCGTCAGCCAAGTCGCCAAGCACTGCCAAGGCGTCAAGAAGACGACGGGGCAGCACCCCGCAGGTATGATGGTTGTGCCGCGTGATATGGACGTCCACTATTTCACCCCCCTGCAGCGTCCCGCCGACGACAAGGATTCCAAAATCATCACGACCCACTTTGACTACCATTCAATCACCGAACGCCTTGTCAAGCTGGATATTCTCGGCCACGACGACCCCACCGTCCTCAAAATGCTGGAGGATTTGACAGGCGTCAGTCTCTATGATATACCCTTCGACGACAAGGAGACGATGTCGCTGTTTGCCAATACTGAGGCTATCGGCGTCGACGCCGCCAAGCTCGGCTCCAAGACTGCGACTTACGGTATACCTGAGTTCAGAACTGCCTTCACGCGGCAGATGATTGACGACACCAAGCCCAACTGCTTCAGCGACCTTGTCCGTATCTCCGGCTTCAGCCACGGCACTGATGTCTGGCTCGGCAATGCCCAGGAGCTCATCAAGGGCGGCACCTGCACCCTGAAGAACGCTATCAGCGCGCGCGACGACATTATGACTTACCTGATTTACAAGGGCGTTGACCCCCTCCTTTCCTTCAAGACTATGGAGGGGGTTCGCAAGGGGCGCGGTATATCTGACGAGGTTGCCGACGAACTCCGCAAGCACGAGGTTCCCGAATGGTATATTGAATCTTGCCGCAAGATTAAATACCTCTTCCCTAAGGCTCACGCGACGGCTTATGTGATGATGGCTTTCAGGATTGCCTGGTTTAAAGTCCACTACCCGCTTGCCTTCTACGCCGCCTACTTCACCAGCCGCGGTGATGAATTTGACGCCGATGAGATTGTCAAGGGCGATGATGAGGTGGTGAGAATGATTGGGCAGCTTGAGAGTAAGCCGAAACTTGATGTCAAGGAGACTGCCAAGCTGACTATGCTGCAGGTTGCCCACGAGATGTTTTTGCGCGGCTACGGCGTCAATAGAGTGGATCTGTACCGTTCCGACGCCTCTAAGTTCAAGTTGGACGAGAATAATTTACTGCCGCCTCTCTCCACGCTCAAAGGGCTTGGGGAAGTGGCGGCGAGGAATATCGTTGAGACGCGAAAGGCGGGTGATTTTACTTCCATTGACGACCTCAAGAGTCGGGCTAAACTCAGCAAGACCAATATTGAGATACTTCGCGGGCACGGCTGTCTGAATGGAATGAGCGAGAGTGCGCAGCAGGAGCTTTTCGGATTTTTTTGACGGAAATTTCTACAATATTGACAAGATTGAGACTTTGTGGTATATTTCCTTTTAACAGTATGAAAATACTGAAAGAGATGAATGTTGTAATCATGGTTTCACCAAACAAAAAGCCGTCTGTCAGAGTTGTGACTGACAGGCGGTTATTAATTTGCCATGAACAGGTTGTGATTGCTGTTCGTTGAATGGCCTGTATTATGTTCCGTCGCAGTTATCTATCTCAAATACTTGTCATAGATGTAGTTGGCGGCGAGGCT
>CAJODU010000098.1:0-1042 GCA_905233325.1 uncultured Selenomonadaceae bacterium | reverse complement strand
CCGATGAATCCGCTGACAAGCGAGATGAATATTGTTGTAACCATAAATTTCACCTCCTCTCACCATCGCGGTTTGAGGTGTGCAACGGCAAAGATATTATAGCACAAATTTTGCAAAATTTATATTTTGAACGAAAAAATAAGCCGTGGATTTTTTCTTCCACGGCTTTTATAATGACTCGATTTAATACTTACTTCTCTTTTGAGTGGCTGTATGTCAGTGAGGTAATATCGTTGCTTTGATTGAGTTTGAGTTCATTGCTGAGGCTGTAGTCGGAGGTGATGTTGGAATTGGTCGGGAGGATTGAGGAGACGTCTGTGGTGGTGAAGTTGTTGTCGTCCTCTGTGAACCAGCGTTCCTCGTAGTTGCTTGACTTGGTGATATTGAGCTTGAGATCCTTGGCGTTCTTGAGGGTGAGCTTGCCTGTGCCGACGGTGATGATGACGTTGTTGCCGCTCGTGACTGTCGAGTAGGAGCCTGTGATTCTGAGTTTGTCCTGTGCGGTGTAGTCAGTGATGACATCATTGCCGTCGCCTGTCGCATAGACAAAGACATCGGCACCTGCGCCACCTGTGAGGGTGTCGTTACCTTTGCCGCCGTTGAGGGTATCAGCACCGGCATCACCATAGAGCTTGTCAGCACCGGCACCACCGCTGAGAGAATCATTCCCTGCGCCACCGCAGAGGGTATCGTTGCCTGCGTCACCACTGAGTTTGTCGTTACCCTTATTACCGAGGATTGAATCATTACCGGCACCGCCGAATATATAATCAACACCACTACCGCCCTTGATAGTGTTAGCGAGGGCATTGCCGGTGATCTTGATTGCCTTCGTCCTCTTTGTCGCGTCGATGATATTAGCAGTGGAGGCAACCGTCGCGGGCGTCTTTGAGGAATCATTCAAAGTGACGGTAACCGCACCGCCAATCACAGTATTTGTGAGGGTTTTGGAATTGTTGTAGAGACTGAGTTTCTTGCCCGCCGCCTTCTTGAGGGTGAGTTTGCCCGTCCCGACAGTGAGGATAACATCAGAGCCGCTGAC
>CAJODU010000097.1:6179-7001 GCA_905233325.1 uncultured Selenomonadaceae bacterium | reverse complement strand
GTGCCAATATCCAAGGCAGCAGTCACCAAGACAGGTCCGGCAATATTCGGGAGTATATGGTGCCACAACATTCCGATTGAGCTTGTGCCGGACATTTTTGCTGCTTGAATGTATGGCATTGAGCGGATAGTGAGGGTCAGCCCTCTTGAGATCCTTGCATACTTCGGCCAGCCGATGATCGCAAGGGCAGCAGCAGCATTGAAGAGTCCGCCGCCGAGTGCACCTGCCGCCGCGATGGCAAAGACCATCTGCGGAAAGGCAAGGAAGACATCAGAGAGCCTCATCAAGAAAACATCAACCCTGCCGCCCTTGTATCCACAGACAGCCCCGACAAGACTGCCGAAGGTTGATATAGTCAGCAACAGCAACAAAGAGGCACAGAGTGTCGTTTGACTGCCCATTATCACCCTTGAGAGGACATCTCTGCCGAAGCGGTCAGTACCCAGCAGGTTGGTTGAGTTTGGTGGAGTCAAGGCACCTTCAAGGTCTTGGAGGTAAGGGTCGACCGGCGTCAGGAATGGAGCAAAGGTGGCAATCAGGAGCAGCAAGCCCGCCGCGGCAAGGTAGGGTATCAGTGATTTATTTCGCATATCGCACCCTCGGATCAAGGTAGTAGTAGAGCAAATCAGCCAAAAGATTCATCAACACATAAATAATCGCCATCCAGACAACATAGGCTTGAATGAGAGGATAGTCCCGCATCAGGATAGCATCAACCGCCATCTTGCCTACACCGTCCCACATGAAGATAGTCTCAACGATAGCCGTCCCGCCAAGGAGTGAACCCATCGACAGAGCCAGCAGGGTGATGATCATTATGAG
>CAJODU010000097.1:0-6139 GCA_905233325.1 uncultured Selenomonadaceae bacterium | reverse complement strand
CTTGCTCCCATTACATAGGGCTTGTCCAGCTCCTCAAGTACCACTGCTCGGATTTGGCGGGTATACTTTGCACCCATTGCTATAGTCAAAGTCAACGCCGGCATTATGACACTCTGCCACTCGTCAGCTCTGCTCATGATTGGCAGCAAATTCAACTTCAAGGCAAGGAGGTAAATCAGCAGCAAACCAACGAAGAAGTTGGGCAGAGAGTTGCCGACAAAGCTGAAGGTGCGGATAATGTGGTCAATGGAGGTGTTCTGCTTGACAGCGGCGATTATCCCCAGAGGTGTAGCCACAAAGATCGTCAAGCTGATTGAGACCAACATCAATTCAAAGGTTGCGGGCAGCTTGTCGGCAAAAGTCTCAAAGACCGGCTTGCCGCTGATGAAGGATCTGCCCATATCACCCGTTACAACCCCCCTCAGCCAGTTGCCATACTGAATGAGGAATGGTTGATCCAGACCGAGTTCAGCCCTCTTCGCCGCCTTGACTTCCTCAGACACACTGCCCGACTGCTCATAGATTATATCCACCGCATCAACCGCCGCAAAATGCATCATAGCAAATGTCAAGAACGTGATACCGAAGAGAATGGGAATCAACTGTAACAATCGACTAATGATATATTTCTGCATAGAACCACCCAAAAAATTATAAGCGATTATAGACAAAAAAATAAGCCCCAAAGGGGGATATATACTCTCAAAGAGGACTTCTACAGAAATATCGAAAGGTCTAAATGTTTTTGCATTTAGGCTAAATATTTAGTAGAACCAGAGGTATTTCTGATTGAGGCTCATTTACCGGTCAGATATTTATTAACTTTTCCGTAAAAATCTTTGAGAAGGTGGCGATAAGCATCGGCTTCTTTGTCATCTGTTTCGTTTGCAGTATGTGAGACGAGGACTTTTCCGCTACTGTCAACAAGGTTGAAAGTGCCATTAACGGTTGCTGTGTATTGCCAGTAACCGTGGTGATCGGTGATTCCTGTTTCGTATTTCTTGATTTTCATCGTATGCTTGACACCTTTGCTGTCGATCCAGTCCTTCTTTTCTTCTTTGACGAGTTTATTGTACAGAGTAACATAAGGTTCAATCCATTTACGATCTAATGAGTAATTGTTAATAGTTCCTTGGACGAAATACTTCGCACTGCCGTCGCCATTGTAGTCAATTTGTGCATCGGTATATTTGAAGGCTAAATCCTTCATGGAGAAGTAGGCAGATTTCAAGGAGTACTCATCGCCACCGGTTTTGCTTGGCAGATTGATTCCCTTAAATCCTATGGTTTTGGCAATACGTTCCTTTTTCTTGTTATCTTTGAAATTGTCTTGAATGTCTTCGAAGTCTTTTCTGAACTCGTTGACAATGTCTTTGAAGACTTCAACCTTGTATCTGTCAGGCTTGAGGGCTTTTTTTGATTTACCGGTGAATAAATTGGTGACAGCCACCACTGCTCCGCTCTCACCATAGGTGTGTTCAAAATTACGGTAGGTCATTATCTTCTTGCCGGTTCTATTGTACATATTGTAGTTAGCACCCATATGGTAAAGTACCAGCTCTTGAGCGGGGATTGTATGAGAGATATTCCAGTTTCTCTCGTCGTAGGTGCGATTGCCGTTGGGTCCGCCTGTTTCCTCTGTCCAAGACCTCATTTGAACGGTTACGGTTTTAGCCGGTGAAGTATGGGGTTCTATTTCGGCGCGAGTTATGTCGGTTAAGATGTAACCGTCTGCTCCTGTGACGGAGGAGACAGTCTCTGCTCTTTCTTTTTCTGATGGGAATTTTTGGTAGAGGGATTGATATTTCTCTTCGTCGACGCGAATTTCTTTGTTTTCCTTTAAAGAACTGCCGAGTGGAATGGTTTTGATTTTCAGCTTGCGAACGAATCTCTTGTCAAAAAAATCGTTAGCCAGATACTCTTCACTCTTCTCATCTTCGCTCTTTTTAAACTCACCGTCCAAGCCTCTGAATGGATAGACGACGATTTTTTTAAATTGTGGCAGGTGAGAAGTCGGATCATACCACAATTCACCATGAGCAAAGGCAGTTGATGGCAGTATTGCGGCGAAAGACATAGCGGCAACAATCTTTTTCCAATTCACAAAAATCGACTCCTTTAAACTTGTTTTTTAATTTTTTCTACAATTTGATTAATTGCTTTTTCTAAAGCCTCATGCCAACATTCCTCTGAGATCTCATCACCTCCGAATTTGAAGGACTTTCTACTTCCGCCGCCGCGTGAGGCTGATTCTCCTTTGCCGGTCACCACACAGACCACTTTGCCGCTGGAAGCCTCAACAATTCGAGTGGTCAAATCTACTCTGACAGCGAGATTGGAACTTGCTATTGATTCTCTATGAGTAATTGTCATATTGGCAATGTAACCATATATGAAATAATCTAACTTTTTATCAAAGAGCTTGACTGCCTCTGAGGTATCTCCCTTATCAAGCTGTGCTATGGATTTTCTCATTTGCTCTTGTACTCGCTGGAACTCTGCCTCATTTGTACGCATTGCCTTAGAATATGCAGTCTTGTCGACAGTCGTCAAGCCCACCGTTGGCAAATCAGTAGTCAAAATATCTTCAAATACATCTTGAGCATAAGCCAGAGGGTGTTTAGCCATATCGTCAAGATTAGTGTAATCACCCAAGTTGATAGTTTTCGTTCTGCTTTCTATACCGACTATTCCGATATAGTAATTTGTCGCCGCCGAAACTTTAGGAGATACCAAAAGGCAAATTGCCAAAGTCAGGCCAACTAAATCAAGCACCCTTACCCAAAACTTTCTGACCAGCATTGCACATATCCTCCACAATTCGCTTAGATTGAACTTCAAACATACACTGCAAAAGATTTTGAGCTGTCATGGCTTTTCCATATTGTCCCAAAAGGCTCAAAATCTGCCCTGTCTTATCAGAGAGGTTATAACCCTCGTAGACTAAGCCGGTTTTAGTGTTGATAAGATAAAAGAAGGATTCTACCCTAATCTGCTTGGGTCTTTCACTCAATGAGCTGACTTTTGCGTTGAAGATTGAATTTTTGAGTTTGACATCAGCATCAACAAGGTTGCAGAATAACAAATAATCTGCTCCGTATTGTCTGCCAACGGTTTTAGCTGCTTCTGTGAGTTTAGGGCTTATGTGATAGGGCTTGCCGATCATCTGCTTACGAGCCGCCAACTTTTCTTCATCCCAGAAGTAGTCTTCACCTAAAGCCTTTTCGGCGTAGTAGATCATCTCAACGTTAGCTGCCTCTTTTTGGAATGAAGGACCAAAAGCAATGGCGTCTTTGTGAATATCTTTCAGTACATTATCAACTTGAATGAGACCGGCAAAACCGGAGGAGGCACTTCCACTGCCAAGCCACTTGTCATCTCCGACGGTATGCATTTTTCCCTTGTTTTCAAAATCCTTCAAACTCTGCCACAACTGATCTTTAAAAGTGTCCAAAAATTCGGGTTTAATTTCATGTTCACCGTAACAGGCAACCTCCCCAACAAATATACCCGCGCCTTCAGTCTTACTTTCAAAAGGTGCTGCAAATACTGAAGAAGTAAAAAAGATCGTCAAAATTACGGACAAAGCTAAAATACGAATCAATGCCACAATTTTACCCCCTCAGCAAGATTATTTGTTACGCATCATAGTAAGCATGCCGCGCTTGCCATTTAAAGCCTCATCGGCAGCTTTTTCCAATGCAGTCTCTACATCACCTTTAGAGGAGCCGCTGCCGCGTCCTGCCAGATAAATCCTTGCAGTCTCAACTTCAATCATTCTGAGCGACAAGTGAGCTATCATCTCGCCGCCTTTGTTGCTAAGACCTGTTACAGTTCCCAATACGAGATACTGAGCACCTACCATTTTACCATATTTCGCGGCAGTAGCAGGGTCAATGAGAGCAGTTTGATCGAGCTTGATTTCATCTAAGAGTTGTTTAAGTTGAGTACGAGTCAATGGATCAAATTTACCGGTTTGAACAATATCGACTTCAACATTTGAACGAATTTGCTCAATAATTCCTTCCATATCTGAAGTACCTTTGCGAGCACTTTGATTATCGAATGGCACAACTGCCACTCTCGGCAAAGCGGCCTCTGCTAAATTGAGCGGCAAGAGAAGAAATGCCAGCAATCCCCAAAGAACGAAAAACTTTCTAAACAACATGTCAAAACCCTCCTCTTGGTTATTGTTGCCTGGCACCAATCTTGCGGAATTTTTCATCAACCTTGGCACCTGCTTGATTTGCCATATTTCTTAATGCGTCGCGTTCGGCGGCAGTGCTGCCTTCACCCATGCCTGTAGTCTCAATGGTGAATGTTTCCAAAATATCGCCGGTATCCAGGCGAATTATCTTGCAGAACAGCTCTGTGCGTCCATCATTAAGACCGGTGTCAATAGTGCCGCCTTTGAAGTCGGGGATTACTATACTGCCTGTAGTAGTGCGGGTAGTTGCCATTACCATAAATTCAGCATTAGGGACAACACCTGCAATGGTATCCGTAACGCGGCTGAAGTTCATACTGATAAGTTTGTCGATGATTGCCGATTCTATTGCCTTTTGATGAGCTCCGGTATCTCCATTGACTACACTCACGGCAATTTTTGGATCATTCAACGCCATTACAGCCTGCACTTGCTTGAGCAGTTCAGAATTGGGACTCTCATCAACATTGATGTTGGCGCGAACTTTGTACATACCGCCACTGTTGTCTTCGCTGAGAATATCAACCTTCCCAACGAAGCCGGCACTCTTGAGATAAATTTGATCCATCTCTGTGACAGCATTTCTCACCAAAGTTCGAGAATCCACAAAAGTACCTATCACCTGCTCAACGGCATTGCGGCGGGCGTCCTTGAGAGCACTGTCTCTATCCGTACCGACACCATCAACAGTAACCTCTTTTGCCTCGGCAATGTTGAAAGTCCCTGTAACAATCAACCCTGCTGCAATCGCCACTTTGAAGAATTTAAAAAAATTCACAATGCCACCCCCACATTATTTTTTATCATCAACGGTGATAACCCATAGGAGTTTTTGTTGGAGCATTGTGTTTATGCTTGCAATGTCACGATTATTTAAGTCTCGGATACTTCTAAGATCCGGCGTACTCTGAAAAAGCGGACGCATTTCAACCTTCAAGCCTTGATCCTCAATGAACTTGACTGCCTCTTCGGTGGTTTTGAACATGGTATCATCGAAGAGTATCTCTGAAACCCCTTCGTAAAGTTTTTGAGTCTCTTTAGCGATAACTATAGCATCTTCATCACCATAGATTGTTCTGTTGGTAGACATGAAGGACTCTCCGGCTACAAAGTCAGAAGTTACAAAACAGCCGCCATTTTTCTTCAAAATATCGCGGATGCTTGCCAGCATGGCTTTTTGCTGATCGTGTGAAAGATACATCAGCAAGCCTTCCTCAACAATGCAAATCTTACCATCAAATCCTTTTGCAGCTGACATCATCTCCTTGTAATTGGAGGCATCAGCCACTTTGAAATCGACATACTTTTTCGTGTCGTCTTTGATGAAGTTGGGAGCGTAGATATTGAGTACATTGACAACATCTTGAAGATCCGTGCCGACGTAATTTATACCCTTTGGAGCAAGATACATGAAACGTGGCGAAACACCGCAACCTAAATCCATAACATTGGTGTATTTTTCGGATTCAATGAAGTCATTGAGAGAGGCGTATCTTATTTCTTGATAGATTTTGTTGATTCTTTCGACACGCTCAAAATGTGCAATATTATCAGGTTTTATGATGCTTTCAGCGTTGATATATTTCGCATATTCGACGGCTTCAGGAACCCCCGCCTTAGCCAGCCAGTACAAGGTAATCGGTGCGGTATAGACAACCGAAGAAGAAGGCTCCGGCTTGGCTGCTGAGGTTATAGATGTAAAGTTAAAGAGCAATCCTGCCACGAGAAAGGGCATAAGGACAGCAGCGATAAATTTTTTGACAATCGGCATAAATACACATCCTTTCAGCATTTTAGCAATAATTGACAATTTCTAAATTCAAATGTACAATAAATATGATTTGTATTTCATCTACCGTGGGACACACGGGAAGTTACGCTTGTGGAGAACGTGTAAGACCTAAAACCTAGCTGCTTGTAGCAAAGGCTGTG
>CAJODU010000096.1 GCA_905233325.1 uncultured Selenomonadaceae bacterium | reverse complement strand
ATTCGACTTTAATTGTGACTTTCAATGTCATCAAGATAATTCTATATAACAAAGTCGCAAATATTATCCTTGATAAAAAAATTGATTAATTAAAAGAGGTTGTAGTATGAGTAATTTGGAAGTTGGAATTGTCGGTCTGCCGAATGTTGGCAAGTCGACACTTTTTAATGCTATCACTAAGGCAGGTGCTGAGGCGGCTAACTATCCCTTCTGCACCATTGAGCCGAATGTTGGCGTTGTCGCTGTGCCGGACGACCGTCTCAATGTCCTCACGAAGATGTATAATTCAAAGAAAACGACGCCCGCCTCTGTACGTTTCGTGGACATTGCCGGTCTTGTCAAGGGTGCCTCAAAGGGTGAGGGTCTCGGCAATAAATTCCTTGAGCATATTAGGCAGGTTGACGCCATTGCTCACGTTGTCCGCTGCTTTGAGGACAGCAATATCACCCACGTCGCCGACACTATTGATCCTCTGCGTGACATCGACACTATCAATACTGAGCTTTGTCTTGCGGACTTGGAAATAGTCGACAAGCGAATCACAAAAGTTGAAAAACTCTTGAAGAGCGGCAGTAAAGAGGCTAAAATGGAGATAGAAATTCTCCGCAAACTTAAAGCTGCCTTGGACGAGGCTAAACCTGCCCGCTCTGTTGATTTGACTGATGATGAGCTTGCTATGCTCCGTGATGTAAATCTCCTGACGCTCAAGCCTACCCTCTACGTCGCCAACGTCTCTGAGGACGAGGTCGCTGACTTTGCCGGTAATCCACACGTCAAGAAGGTGCAGGAGCTTGCCAAAAGTGAAGGCAATGAGGTGGTTGTCATTTGTGCTAAGGTTGAGGCGGAGATTGCCGAGCTTGACGACGACGAGGCTAAGGAGTTTTTAGCTGACTTGGGACTTGACTCTTCCGGTTTGGACAGGCTCATTCACGCCGCTTTTGACCTCCTCGGCTTGATGACCTTCTTGACAAGCGGTTCAGATGAGTGCAGGGCGTGGACTATTCGCAAAGGTACAACGGCAGTCAAGGCAGCGGGTAAAATCCACAGTGACATTGAGCGCGGTTTCATCAGGGCAGAGATAGTCAACTATGATGACCTGGTAAAGCTCGGCAGTGTTAATGCAGCCCGCGACAAGGGCTTAGTTCGTCTTGAAGGTAAAGATTATATCATGCAGGACGGTGATGTCACTTACTTCCGCTTTAATGTCTAGAGTTTGACTAAAAATATTATTGGGAGATGAGAAAATGTTCTATCGAAAAGCAGTTAAAGAAATTCACGCGGCTGTGACAGTGTGTATCATTACCTTAACACTAATATTTTCAGCAGCATCTTCACCTGCAGAGGCCGCCCAAGCCAAGACACCGGCACAGCAGGAGGTAGAGAAATATTCACTGAAAGAACTCAATACTACTAAAGAAGGACAAATGGCACTGTATAACTATTATCGTGAGGCTATGGGTGTCAACAGCGACCCCAACAAAAATGCACGCCTCCGTTCGATAATGACAACTCTTATCAATGCCGTGGGTAAAGTGGATCCCACGGTGAATACTCTGCCATATGTTTACTTTGTCAACAACAATACCTCTCTGAATGCTTTCTGCTCCTTGGGGCATGTTGTGTCGGTTAATTCCGGCACATTTGATTCAATAATCAATGAGGACGAGCTTGCGGTAATCATAGGTCATGAAATGGGACACGGACAAAAAGATCACCCTTACAAAGGCACTAAGGCCACTCAGCAAAAAGTACTGCTGGCAAATATAGGAGCGACTATAGCGGGGGCAGTAGTTGGCAGCGGTGCCAGCATACTTACCGATTTGACTACCGGCATTCTGCTGAATCAATCCATAGCACACGGGACTAAATCCCAAGAGAAGGAGGCGGACAGCCTTGCCTTCGACTATATGTTGAATACGAATTACAACCCCGGAGCGTGTGCCGCTATTTGGCAGCGTTTCATTGATCTGTCAGGCACTGCTATACAATCAAAAAGCGAAATGTTCTTCAATCCTTCAGATCACCCCAACAACTTGGCACGCCGCGACAAATACGTCCAAAAACTCTACGAGTACAGCGGCAAGAAGGTAACCGTCAAAGAAATCAGCAGAACGACCGTCAACGAAAAAGAAGTCACAAGGACGATGCTCGTCGTCAATGGCAAGGATTTTATGGAAACCGCCGCGGCTAACGGAATGAGTTCGGCTGAACGCTCCTATTTCATTCTTGGCAATCTCGCCGTTGCTTATCATAGAGGTTATAATAAATCTGCTGCTTACGTCAACGGCGGCACGGTTTATCTTGGTCAGCAGCCTATCATAACTCCTGTTTCCGGTGAGGACTCTGCCCAGGCTATTGCTGACAAGCTCAATGCGTTGAAGTAACTTTTCGGGGGTGCCATTTTGAAAATTGCTTTCTTTGATTCAGGCATTGGCGGGCTTTCTGTGTTACATCACGCTATGAAGCTCCTGCCTGATGAGGAGTTTGTCTTCTTTGCAGATGAAGATAATGTACCCTATGGCACTAAGCCTCGTGAAATGGTGATGAATTTTGTTGACGACGTCTTCCGCTTTCTGCTGACCCTTGATGTCAAGGCAATCGTTGTCGCTTGCAATACCGCCACGAGTGTCGCTGTCCGAGAAATGCGCAGACGCTACGATCTGCCGATTATTGGTATGGAACCGGCTATCAAGCGGGCTATTGATCTCTATGGTGACAGGCGTGTTCTCGTGACAGCTACCCCTATAACTATCAACGGTGAAAAAATTCATTCCCTCATTGACAGGCTGGGAAAGAGAGATATTGTTGATCTGCTTGCCCTTCCGAGGCTTGTCGACTTTGCCGAGAGGCAGGATTTTACTTCCAACGCTGTAACTGACTATTTGCGTGAGCAGTTCAGACCCTATTGTTTTGAGGAATATTCCTCGCTGGTGCTGGGCTGCACGCATTTCAACTACTTCAAGGACACCATGAGAGAGCTGCTGCCGGATAATGTGAAATTCGTCGACGGTAATGAAGGCACACTTAGGGAATTAATGCGGAGACTGAATTTGTTGCCGTCGAATGTTACCAAAAATCAAAAGTCAAAAGTTGAGTATTATTTTTCTAAGCGCAAGGTAACTTCGGTTGAGGAACTTCATTCAATAAATATTTATCTTGACCGCCTTGATAAAATGTTTTCGATCTGAAATAAATAAAGTAAAAACACCGACGCTGAATATCTCAATGTCGGTGCTTTTTTATTACATAATCCCAGCAATTTTACTAAATTAATCGGAATCGGATCGTTTCAAATTGCTGACAGACTATCCCTTTTAATTACTTCTTCCAAACGTCGCCAACTGTTCTGTTGAGAAGAGGTTTGCGCTCATAGACAGCATTCTTGCCGAGCTCTTCTTCAATGCGAATGAGCTGGTTGTACTTAGCCATACGATCGGTACGGCTCAAGCTGCCGGTCTTGATCTGACCGCTGTTGGTTGCAACTGCGATATCAGCGATTGTTGCGTCCTCAGTCTCGCCGGAACGGTGTGAAGTGACGGTGGTGTAGTTGTGACGATGTGCCATTTCGATTGCCTCAAGGGTCTCAGTGAGTGAACCAATCTGGTTGACTTTGATGAGGATTGAGTTGGCAGCACCCATCTTGATGCCTTTCTCAAGGAACTTGGTGTTGGTGACGAAGAGATCATCACCGACGAGCTGGCAACGATCGCCAATTCTCTTAGTGAGTTCAACCCAGTTATCCCAGTCGTTTTCATCAAGACCATCTTCAATGGAGTCGATCGGGAATTTGGTGATGAGTTCTTCGAGGTAGTCGATCTGCTCTTTTGCAGAGAGTTTCTTGCCGTTAGGATCTTTCGGAGTGCCATTTTTGAGTTCTTTGTAGTTGTAGAACCACTGACCATTCTCTTGGGTTGCAAACTCAGAAGCAGCGCAGTCCATAGCGATCTTGACATCTTCGCCCGGCTTGTAGCCTGCAGCCTCAATAGCGTCAACAATGATCTGGAGAGCATCATCAATACCGTCAAGTTTAGGAGCAAAGCCGCCCTCATCACCGACAGCAGTGGAAAGACCGCGCTTTTTGAGAAGTTTTGCAAGATTATGGAAAACTTCGCAGCCCATACGGACGGCCTCTTTGATGTTAGGAGCACCAACAGGGCGAATCATAAACTCTTGGAAAGCGATAGGAGCATCAGAGTGAGCACCGCCATTGATGATATTCATCATAGGAACAGGCAGTTTGTAGGTGTTGCAGCCGCCGATATAGCGATAAAGAGGAATATGAAGGAGATTTGCAGCAGCCTTCGCAGCGGCGAGTGAAACGCCGAGGATAGCATTTGCACCGAGTTTGCTCTTGGTCGGAGTTCCGTCAAGTTCGATCATCTTGTAGTCAAGACCACGCTGATCAAGCACACAGCAACCCTGAAGAGCCGGAGCAATAACATTATTAACGTTATCAACAGCCTTCTGGACACCTTTGCCGAGATAGCGGCCTTTGTCACCATCGCGAAGCTCAAGAGCCTCATTCTCACCGGTGGAGGCACCGGACGGAACTGCTGCACGACCGATAATACCGCACTCAAGGACAACATCTACTTCTACAGTAGGATTGCCGCGTGAATCAAGAATCTCACGACCGATAATTTTTTCAATTTTTGAAGCGTTCTTTTTACCCATTCTGCTGAATCCTCCAATCATAATAAAAAACCTGCGACAAGACTTGCACTTGCCATTTCTAAAAAGAATTATATCAGCTTTTTTGTAAATTGCAAGTAATTTTCTAAAAATTTTTGGAATTTTTTAATTTGACAATTTACCGCCATTTGAAATAATTTTTAGTTTTACTTGACAATCTGATCAAAAAAGCATAAAATAATCAAAACATTCTATTCAATTAAGTTTAGTATGTATTTTGTATACACGCTTATTTAAAATTTTTATCTGGGAGTGTTGATATGGTAATTATAATGAATCCTGACGCAACCCAACAAAATATTAATGATATTATTGAGGTGATCAAAGGTGTTGGACTGGACGCAAAAATAATGGAGGGTTCCCAACAGAAGATCGTTGGCGTTATTGGCGACAAGACAAAGATGATTTCTGTGCCGATTGATGCCATGACAGGCGTCGATCATTGTGTCTCCATTTCAAAGAGTTACAAACTTGCAAGCCGAGAGTTTCACCCGCAGTCGAGCATTGTTAATGTCAGCGGTGTTGAGATTGGCGGCAGTGAACCTATTATTATGGCAGGACCTTGTGCGGTTGAATCTCGTGAGCAGCTCTTGGAGGCGGCTGAGATTATTAAAGCCGGCGGAGCTCAATTCCTCCGCGGCGGTGCCTACAAGCCCAGGACAAGTCCTTACTCTTTCCAAGGTCTTGAGGAAGAGGGACTCAAATATCTTGCTGAGGCAAGAGAGAAGACAGGGCTTAAAATTGTCACTGAAGTCACAACGGTTGAGGCCATTGAGAAAGTTGCCTATTATGCTGATATGCTGCAGATCGGTGCCCGCAATATGCAGAATTTCGGCCTTTTGAAAGAGGTCGGCAAATGCGGCAAGCCTGTCCTGTTGAAGCGCGGACTTGCTGCCACGCTGGACGAATGGCTCAATGCTGCCGAATATATCATGAACGAAGGCAATCCCAACGTTGTCTTCTGTGAGCGTGGTATCAGGACATATGAGACTTACACCAGAAATACACTTGATATGAGTGCAGTCGCGGCAATCAAGCATCTTTCACATCTTCCGATAATCGTCGATCCGAGTCACGGAACCGGCAAGTGGAGAATGGTCAAGCCGATGGCACTTGCCGCTATAGCCGCCGGTGCTGACGGTTTGATGATGGAAGTACACCCCAACCCTGCAAAGGCACTCTCTGACGGCTCGCAGTCCTTGACGCCCGAACATTACAAAGATGTGATGGATTCTGTCAACAAGCTGGCTAAATTCATCAAGAGCGAGAACTTGCTGTCGTTCGTGGAAGATTAATCATAGAATTAAGTGAATATTTTATAAATTTTTTTAGAAGGACTTGACAAGTTTTTTTTTTTTTTATAATGATTTATCAAAAATTTTTGGGGTAATTATTTTTTTGTGTGATTGGAAGATTTAAAGTGATTAATAGAAGAATAATGAAAAGATTATTAGTAGCAAATTTAGCTATTAACAGTTTGATTTTTATGCCAGAAATTTATAATTGTCCACAAATTACATCTTTAGCTCACGCAGAAGTACAAACTTATACAGGTGTTGGCGAATATTTAATGAATGGCAAAGAAACACCTGAAATTGCAATAGAAAATGCAAAAATGTATGCTGAAAGAAATGCTCAAGAACAGGCAGGAGTGTTTTTGAGCAGTCGCACTGAAGTGAAAAATGGTATAACAGTAAAAGATGAGATAGAAACTTTTACAGCAGGTATTCTAAAAATTACAAATACAAATACAGAAGTAATTCCATTGACAGGTGAAGCCTCAGGCTGGATTAAGTATCGTGTAACTGTAACAGCAAATATTGATACGAACGCTCTTAATGATTCAATAAGCCAATGGATGCAAGGAAATGAAGAAAAACGCTTAAAAGCAGTCGCAGAAAATACTGCATTTAAAAAAATTATTGATGAGCAGCGTAAAAAAATTGCTAAACTCGAAAAAGATTTGAATAATATAAAAACTATTCAAGATAAAAAGAGAATTAAAGAAGAATTTATGAGTATTGGAAAAGTATCTGCTTATCAAGCAAAATTAAAAGAAGCTATATTTGCAAAAGATAGCGACAAGATTCGCATTTATACAGAAGCAATAAAAATCAATCCAAATGGTTCAGAAGCATATTTTTGGCGTGCTCTAAGTTTAGATGACAGAAAACAAGAAATTATTGATTTATCTCGCGCTATAGAAATAGATTCAGATTATGCAGATGCTTATTATTTTCGTGCTGGTCGATATTCTCTTGATAAAAATTATGAATTGGCACTTTT
>CAJODU010000095.1:6189-7083 GCA_905233325.1 uncultured Selenomonadaceae bacterium | reverse complement strand
AATGTACAATGAATATGATTTGTATTTCATCTACCGTGGGACACACGGGAAGTTACGCTTGTGGAGAACGTGTAAGACCTAAAACCTAGCTGCTTGTAGTAAAGGCTGTGTTCATTGAAGCAAGAATCCACCAGCTTTAGCCGTGTGGAGTGTCAAGATAAAATTAAGCAAACATTAAGGGAGATGATTTATTTGAAACACATCAAGACAGTCAATAAACCGACACTTCAGCAATCAATCAAGCAAGGCGGCTGCGGCGAATGTCAAGCCTCATGTCAATCAGCCTGCAAGACAAGCTGCACTGTTGGCAACCAAGTTTGTGAGCGTCAAAAGAAGTAAAAAATATCAAAACAAAAAATCGGCAGATATAGATAGCAATTCTACTATCAGTATCTGCCTTTTTTGCACGTTTTAAGTGAATTTAGTTGATGATAGCGTGTTTGACGCGGTCATGCTCCTCAGATTGCTTGGCATCATTCCAAGAATCCAAAGAGCCTGTGAGATACACATAACTGTGGACTGTTTCTTGCTCCTTAGAGCGGACGTGTACAGTCTCTGCATTCCGAAGATAAATCACATCAAAGTCATAAATATGAGAACGATGTTTTTTTAGCTTTGCCCTCATATGTTCAACAGTCTTATCATAGATTTGTGCTAAATAACGAGCAGCAGCTGACATAGATTCAAATATTTGTTCAAATTTGCCATTTGACAACTTTATAGGTTTCATTCTTTCGCGTCGTGAAATTTCAAGATTTTTTGAACCAGTTGCTGATATACCTGTATGGTCACGATTTTTCATTTGTTCAGAATGAGTTACATATCGCAAATTACGATAATCATTATTATGCGGATTGCGATCAATGTGGTCGACTTGAAAACCCTCAGGTCTAT
>CAJODU010000095.1:0-6170 GCA_905233325.1 uncultured Selenomonadaceae bacterium | reverse complement strand
TGATAGTTTTAGCATCAGGTTTCCTTCCACCTATTCTAACCCATGTGAAGTAGTAACCTTTATCGCTGTGGTGATAATCTAATTTTATTAATAGCTGCTTTTTGGATTTTACATTTCTAAAGATAGTACCGTTACTATTGACTTCATACAAAAATTTTAGTGATTTTACCTTACGAAACTCAAGATCAGAATTATTCATCTTCCCTTGATGCCCTCATAACAATTATTTGATTTCTGCACCTTGCTAGGTCGCCAGTTAAGAGAACTCCCCATGTGAGGATTTACGCCACTTTGCAGGCCTCTCGACCTGTAATCCTGCGAATACGCTCAAACTTTTCGCCTTGAAGTTCATAGTTTACATCAACCATACCATCATCACATTGAACGACTTGAATTGATTTTATCGGATCAGTGGTCTGCGCCCTCACATATTCAACGTAATTCTTCGGTTCATTTTCAGTCACATCATTAATTCCGATAAATGAAACTTCAACACCATCAAAAGTTGAAACCATAATCATCACCTGCCTTTCCATAAAAAATAAACTGTGAAAATTATTTATAATTTCTTAATATATTTTACCATTTTTGTTTTCTAATTTCAAGTTTGTTTTAATTTGAATTGCACTTTTAGAAAAAATTTGTTAAAATGAATCAAAATTGGCGTGGATAACGTCTTTGATGATATTTCAACGGGAGTGTTTTGAATGTGTAATGAAAATAATTTTGAAGATAATGTTGAGACAAATGCCTCAGACCCTGCAGAAATTGTTGCAAACACAACTATTGCCGACGTTTACCGTGCAGACAAGCAGCTTGCCGGCGTCGTGAGCAAGACCAGGCTGATCCATAGTGATTATTTTTCGGAGATTAGCGGCAACGAGGTATATTTAAAGCCGGAGAATCTCCAGCACACCGGTGCCTTTAAACTTCGCGGTGCTTACAATAAACTCAGTCAGCTTACCGCCGAGGAACGTGCTAAGGGTGTTATTACTGCCTCCGCCGGCAATCACGCTCAGGGTGTGGCTTACGCCGCGCAGAAGTTGGGAATCAAGGCCACTATCTGTATGCCCGCAACTACACCTATCCTCAAAGTTGAGGCCACAAGAGCCTTTGGCGTTGAAGTTGTCCTTCACGGCGACAGTTTTGACGATGCTGCCGCTCACAGTCTGGAACTTCAAAAAGAACACGGCTATGTTTATGTCCACCCGTTTAATGATCGTGAAGTCCTGCTCGGACAGGGTACAACTGCACTTGAGATCATCAACGAACTCAAAGACGTGGACGCAATCTTAGTGCCTATTGGTGGCGGCGGCTTTGCAAGCGGTGTTGCCCTCGCGACGAAGTTGGTCAGCCCCAATGTGCAGGTTATAGGTGTCGAGCCGGAGAATGCGGCTTGTATGAAGGCAGCACTTGAGGCGGGCAGGATTGTCACTCTTGACAGTGCCGACACCGTCGCTGATGGCTGTGCCGTCAAAACCGCCGGTGAGTTGACTTTCGCCTTCTGCAAAAAATATCTTGACAACATCATCACTGTCAACGAAATGGAGATTATGTCCGCCCTCCTCAGTCTCATTGAGAAACACAAGCTCATTGCTGAAGGTGCCGGTGTCCTCTCTCTCGCTGCCCTGCAGAAATTGCCTTTCAGAGATAAAAAAGTCGCCGCTATCGTCAGTGGCGGCAATATTGACATCTCCACAATCTCCACCCTCATTGACAAGGCTTTGATTGCTCGCGGCAGGATATTCTGTTTCGCAGTAATGCTTCCCGACAAGCCCGGGCAGCTCCTCAACGTCTCGCAAATTCTCACTGACGAAAACGCCAACGTCATCAAGCTGGAGCACGATCAAGCCAGAGTGACCGATTCTTTCAAAAAGGTTGTCCTGGAAGTCACCGTTGAGACTAACAATCAAGACCACATCAACCGCATCATCAAGGCACTCAATGATCACGGCTACGACGTTGAGCAGATAGATTTACTTCGTTAATTAACGGGAGGTATAGTTATGAGTGCTGCATTTGCTTATGACTACGGCGATTATGATTATTACGAGCTCATTAATGGTGAGGTCTATATGATGGCTCGTCCGACTGTCAATCATTGGCAGATTTCGCACAATATCATTGATAAATTTGATAATTATCTCAAGGGTAAACGCTGTAGGGCTTTTGGTGAAATTGACGTGTATTTGAGCGACGATGACAACTTTATCCCTGATGCGATGATTGTTTGCAATCCCGATATTGTTGAGGAAGACGGCATTCACGGCGTCCCTGACCTTGTTGTTGAGGTTCTTTCACCTTCGACGGCAAAATTCGATAAGATTGATAAATTCCTCAAATACGAAAAATATGGCGTTAAAGAGTATTGGATTGTCGATCCCAAGAATAAATCGGTTGATGTTTATCTTCTCAAAGAAGGCAAATTTGAGTTAGCCGGCACTTATCAATCTTTGAGCGATAAAGAGATGAGCAGATGGACTGACAGGCAGAAGGCAGGTATTATGACAGAGATTAAAGTCTCGCTCTATGATGATTTTGTCGTCAATGTCAAGGATATTTTTGAGCGTGTCAAGTAAATTGCTTGTTTGGGTGGTGAGGAATTGTCAGATAAAAGTTACGTTGTAAAGTTTGTGGCTTTAACTTTTTTGAATATGCTTTTGTTGACGCTTGTGATCCGACTGATTCCCGAAAATAATTACTTTGACGGTGAATATCCTTTTTGGAAACAGCAGAGAGACTATACACACACAACCGACAATGCGTCGCAAATTCTCTTTCTTGGTGACTCTGCCTTCAAAGCGGCTGTAATTCCCGATTTAATAGGCGATTCTGCCTACAACTTATCACTTGGCGGAGCAGGCCCCATTGAGATGTATTACTCACTCAAAAATTACCTTGAAAATCACCCTAAACCTCAAAAAGTTTTCTTTTCCTTTGCACCTATGCACTTCACCTATCTGGATCGCTATCGTGACAGGACGCTGTATTTTCACTTCCTGTCACCTCAGGAGCAGATAGAGTCGCAGCTGAATATCCTCAGCTTTGATGATATGCCGCTGTCGGATAAGCTGCTGATGTCAATGGATAATTGGCAATATCTTCTAAAATTCCCGACGAAATATTTTCAAACTATAAAAAACAGCGAATTAAAACGAGGTCACTTCAATGAAGAACATTATCAGCAAACTGCCGCCGAACGCGGACATATGTTCTTTGGTCGCAACCCCGAATGGTTTAATAAGTATGAAATTCACAAGCAGCTTCAGGTTGATTTCAAACCCTTGCAAGTTGAGGATTTTTATTTGAGGAAATTGTTTCAGTTGTGCACTGATAACGATATTCAGGCTTATATGGTGCAGACACCGATTAATCAGATAACCTACTCGGCGGCGAGCAAGTATGATTATTTCCCGCCTTATCAAGAATATCTGAAAAATCTTGCTGAGGAGTTAAGTGCCAACATTGAGAGTGATTTGATTTTCTATGATGTGACACTCTTCGGCGATGAGCTGCATCTCAACGAGAAGGGTGCAGAAATTTATTCAAAAAATCTGAAGGAAAAATATAATCTATGAGCTATGAGACGAGAAATCAAACCAATATTAAATCACCTGCCAGACAGCTCCTCCGGCAGGTGACTTTTTTTCGTATCTATTCAATTAATTCAATTCGTTAATCAAGCAACTTCGTTATAGCCGGCCTGGAAAGCATCAACTGCATCATAGCCGACTTGGAGAGCGTGCATATTCTGCTCAACTGTGTGAGAAGGTACACGATGTGCAACAGCAGTCTTGATTGTATCAAAGTCAACAATACCGCTGAGTCTGACGAGTGCACCGAGAGCAACGATATTTGCAAAGAGCGACTTGCCAACTTCTTCGACTGCAAGCCTGGTGATAGGAATCTGCACAACATTTTTAACTTCCGGTGCGTTGGGAACGAGGTCAGAATCCAAAACCAGAATACCGTCTTCATCAAGATCGGCAAAGTATTTATCAGCGGCTTTTTGAGTCATCGCAAGCACAACGTCAGGATTTTTAACGTGTGGATGGAAAATCGTTCCGTCGTCAATGATAACTTCAGACTTGGATGCACCACCGCGTGCCTCCGGTCCATAGGACTGTGACTGTACAGCGTCTTTGCCTTCCATAACTGCTGCCTCTGCAAGAATGATAGCTGCAGTGATAACGCCTTGTCCACCTGAACCTGAAAGTCTCATTTGTTTCCTCATTGTTTCCATCTCCTATGTATATCTGTGAAAGTAATTTTCCTTTTTGAATCGTTGAGTTTTTGTCTCGCTCAACCTTATGTGCATAGTATACCATTTTTTACATAGTTGTCAATACTTTTTTGTTATGTATACACGGGCAAATATTTTTTTATAGTGAAAAAGCCGCCCAGTCCCCAACTAGACGGCTATCACTAAATATCTATTAGTCAAAAATTTTTTTAGTTTTTCAGAGTCAGCAGGCAAGGCTGGAAGTGTCGATATTCTCGCCGGAGTACTTGGCAGCTATATCCTCCACTGCCGCATTGAACAGGCTCCTGCCGGTGAGGTTGTTGAAGTCCATTGTCTTGGTGAGGGCTATTATCTCACGCTCTTCGGCCTCACTGTAGCCCATACCGCTCAACCACGCCTTAGCCGCGGCATCATAAGCCTCGCCGGTCTTACCTGTCAGGACTGCACTCTCACTCAACGCCTTGGCGAGCTGCTGATACTCAACTGCACTATAGTCACGCTCCTCGTAGTTGCTGTAGGTGCCACTGTTGGCGGCGGTGATTGTCGAAGTGCTGTATTTGCCGGTGATATAGGCGTTGGCGTTGCCGGCATTGATGTTGATTGTTTTAGTATCAAGGTAGAGAGGCGTAGAGCTGGTGCCGATGTCGGAGGCAACCTCAACTGTTTTAGTGACTGGCTTCTGTCCTGTCCTCTCTATATTACAGTAGGTTAGATAGTCGAAATCGCCTTTGCTGACAGAGCTTGTGGTCTCAATCACAATCTCGTAGTATGAGGTGGCGCCTGAACCTACAAGGTTTTGACTCTTGAGGGTGAACTCAGGGTGACTCATTAAAATCCAGTCTGCCCCTTCAAACGAATTGAATGAGACAGTATACACCGGTATCTGCGCCGTCACATTCTTAGTGCCGGTAGAGTTGAGGCTGATGTCCTTGCCTGCCTTGATCTTACTATCTGTATTCGCTGCGGTGATGGTGCCATTATTCTTGATTGTCACGTTGTCGCCCGCTGTGATGTTCTTGATTGTCAGAGCCGCACTGCCCGTGATATCAACATTACCCTTAGCCTCCGCTGTCAGTCCGCCGGTGCCTGCCTTCAGATCACTCAGCTTAATATCATTGCCTGCAGTCAGGTCTACTTCTTTAGCATTAATCGTGCCGGTGATGTCCTTGTCAGAGGTGACTTTCAAGGTTTCGCCGACGGTCGCAGTGTCAAGGTTGAGATTGTCGGTGGTAAGCGTGAAGTTCTTTGCTGCCTCAATCGTCACTGATTTATTGCCGGTGTTCACTTTGAAGTCAGCGTCCTGTTTAGCTCTGAATTTAACATCATTCGGCGTATCAATCATCAAGGAATTGCCATAATCAAGAGCAGCCTTTTTGAGACTATCGGCGGTAACATTGCTATCGGTGCTTGTAATGCTGATATTCTCGGCTTTGTAGGTATCTGCACTGTTGATTGTGGAATCTTTGAGGTCAATATTGCCTTTAGCGGTGAGGTTGCTCTGCTTGGAATTAATCGTGCCGGTGATGTCCTTGTCAGAAGTGACTTTCAAGGTGCCGCCGACCGTCGCTGTATTAAGATTGAGGTTGTCGGTGGTGAGGGTGAAATTCTTGGCGGCATTAATGGTTACTGATTTGTTGCCGGTGTTGACTTTGAAGTTAGGATTATTCTTCTTGGCTCCGAATTTAACATTATTGGGCGTATTAATCATCAGAGAATTGTCATAGTCGAAAGTCAATTTTTGAAGATTGTCAACATTGGCATTGTCGGTGCTGGTGAGGCTGATATTTTGGGCTTTGTAGGTGTTTGAGGTGTTGCCGGTGATGTTCCGTGCCGAAATTGTCAAGTCCTTACCGACTTCAACATTGTTCATGTCAACAAGGCCGTCGGATTTTATGGTCAGATTGCCCTTGACGTTGGCATTGAGCTT
>CAJODU010000094.1:501-6775 GCA_905233325.1 uncultured Selenomonadaceae bacterium | reverse complement strand
AATCAGCACTGAAACAGGCACAGCTTACGGTACAGCCCTTCCGATACTTGCAATGGTGTTGAGTCAACTTCGCAAAATGGAATCAGAAGGCAAAGGCAACGAAGGTACTCAGGCACTTTTGAAGTATTATAACGTAGCTGAATGACAAATAGTCTAAAGTAACAGCAGGTATATTTGAGGTAGTAAAATGGCTGTTCCTAAGTTTTATGAATTTTATAATATAGTTCTGGAATCATTAAGTGATGGGAAAGTTCACTATTGGCAGGATTGTACAGAATATATCAGGCAAAAGATGAATTTTACTCCAGATGAATTATTGGAAACTATCCCTAGTGGTGAACCGACATGGATCAATCGTATTAGCTGGACTTTCACACATTTAAAAAAAGCTGGTCTTATTTATAATCCTAAAAGAGCACATTTACAAATTACAGATATTGGTAAAAAAATTTTTCTTGAAGGTATAACCATTACTAGTAAATTACTAATCGAAAGATTTCCAGATTATGCAAAATTTAGAAATAAAAAAAGTGCAGAATCAGATATTAATAAAGATACTCCGCAGGAACTTTTTGAGAAAAGCTATCAAGAAATAACCGCTGAACTATCTGACGAATTATTGACAGCCGTTTTAAATATGTCTCCTGACTTTTTTGAAAGATTGGTAGTCAAATTAATGGAGGCTATGGGTTACGGCGGTTATGAGGGTGCAGGTTTTGTTACAAAATCCAGCGGTGACGGCGGTGTTGACGGCGTCATTTATGAAGACAAACTCGGCTTTAATCTGATTTACATTCAAGCAAAACGCTGGGCTCCTGATACTGTGATTTCACGTCCCGAAATTCAAAAATTTATGGGAGCGTTGGCAGGCCCTCCGAAGATAGAGAAAGGTCTTTATATAACAACGGCAAAATTTTCCAAAGAAGCCAAAAATTATGCTGACGCTCAACATATAATTCTAGTTGACGGTAAGAAACTGACTGAATTAATGATAGAATTTGATGTTGGCGTTCAAACTCAAAAGATATATAAAATCAAGCGTGTAGATAACGACTTCTTCAGTGAAGATTAATATTCATATTGTGGTTGGTTGGGCGGGTTGAAGGAAATTGTATTATTGGAGGTCTTATTTTGATCGAAGAATTTAAAAAATTTATAATGCGCGGCAACGTCATCGATATGGCAACAGGTGTCATTATCGGTGCTGCCTTTGGTAAGATTGTCTCCTCTTTCACTTCTGACATTCTTATGCCGCCGCTTGGTCTCCTGCTCGGCAAGGTTGATTTCTCTAACCTTTACATCAACCTCGGCAGCGTTGAATATGATTCTATCGCGGCTGCTAAAGAGGCAGGTGCTCCTGTTATCGCCTATGGTGTATTTTTGAATACTTGTCTGGACTTTTTGATCGTTGCGACTGCAATATTTATCTTGATTAAGCAAGTCAATCGCCTTATGCCTAAAGCACCAGAGCCGGAACCCGAACCGGAGCCGCGTAAATGCCCCTATTGTAAAGAAGTTGTAGCTGAAGATGCAACCCGTTGCCCGCATTGCACTTCAGAATTGAAGGCTTGAGGTGTAGATGATGTCAACTATAATAGCACCTTCCATACTCTCCGCTGATTTCGGACACCTCGCTGACGAGATCAAAAAAGTCACTGATGCCGGTGCGGAGTACATTCACATTGATGTAATGGACGGCACCTTCGTCCCGAATATCACAATCGGGTCACCTGTCGTCAAAGCACTGAGACCGACTTCAAAAGCTGTCTTTGACGTTCACTTGATGGTTGAACACCCTGAAACGCAAATACAAGCCTTCGCTGAGGCAGGAGCGGACATTATCACCTTCCACGCGGAAACGACGAGGCACGCTCACAGACTCATTGAGCAAATCCACGCCGCAAACTGTAAGGCTGGTGTTGCCATTAACCCCGGTACTTCGCTTTCAGCCATTGAGGAGCTTGTCGAATTTGTCGATATGGTCTTGATTATGACTGTCAATCCGGGCTTTGCCGGTCAAAAGTTCATTGAATCGCAACTCTACAAAATCCACATGCTCTATCATATGATTGAGGAACTTGAGACTGAGTGCGATATTGAAGTTGACGGCGGTATTGATGCCCAAACTTCCGTCCAAGTCCGTGAAGTCGGTGCAAATATTCTTGTCGCAGGTTCTGCAATCTACGGTGCAAAGGATATTGCACAGGCTATCAAAGATATTCGCGGCACAGAAATCGAACACCATCACCATGATGATTGAAGGTTTTGCCGGATTCGGCACTCTCGTCAACGTCGCTGGGATCATTCTCGGCGGCGTTATTGGTTTACACGGAGGACGTCTGCTTACAAAAAAAATACAAGATACCCTGCTGATGAGCTGTGCTGTCGCGGTTATCTTTATCGGTGCCGGCAGTACATTCAGCAAAATGTTCAAAATAAATGCCGACGGCTCTCTTGAAATGGTCGGCACTATGATGATGATTGCAAGTCTTACGCTTGGCGGGTTGATTGGCGAGATAATTGACATTGACGGACATATGGAGAGATTTGGCGAATGGCTGAAGAAAAAGAGCGGCAACGACAATGATTCAAGATTCGTTGACGGCTTTGTTACCGCCTCTTTGACGGTTTGTATTGGTGCAATGGCTATTATTGGAGCTATTGAAGATCGTCTGCTCGGCAATTACACTATCCTCTATGTCAAGTCAACGCTGGATGCAATCATTATTCTTGTGATGACAGCCTCAATGGGCAAAGGTTGTATCTTTTCGGCAATATCAGTCGGAATATTTCAAGGTGCCATTACCTTCTTTGCAGGTTTTTTGCAACCGCTGATGACAGAAATTGCTCTGAATAATCTGTCTTACGTCGGAAATATCTTGATATTTTGTATCGGAATCAATTTGATGTTCGGATCGAAAATCAAAGTTGCTAACTTGCTGCCGTCGCTGATTATCGCTTCATTATGGATTTGATTGGAGGTATTCGGTGCATCAGTATCTTTTCTATATCGGTGACTTCCCTATTCGATCTTATGGATTAGTGCTGTCATTGTCGATAATCCTAGCCACAGGCGTCGGATATTTCTTTGCGAAGGTTGACGGACGCGGCTATGAAAAGTATTTGGTTGACATTGGAATAATAGGCGGGGCTGCCGGTTTGCTCGGTGCGAGACTTTGGGACGTTTTTTTCTTTGATTGGCACTATTATCAAAATCACTTGACTGAGATTCTCAACGTCTGGCAGGGTGGAATGGCTGTCCAGGGCGGTCTGATTCTTGCGACTATCTCTGTTGTGATTTACGCGAAGAGGCACAAGCTGGACGTTCTGCACCTTGCTGATCTCCTCGCTCCGGCAATGATTCTCGGTCAAGCTCTCGGTCGCTGTGCCAACCTTCTCAACGGTGACGCCTTCGGAGCTCCAACCGGCGGCAGTTTTGGTCTGCTTTATCCTTCGACTACGCTGGCTCACAGAATGTATGGAGATCAACCGCTCTGGCCGGCGGAGGTGTGGGAGTGTCAGCTTGATATTGTGATATTCGCTCTGCTGTTGATATTCCGCTGCAGTAATTATTGCAAGGGGCAATGTTTCGCACTTTACGTTATGCTCTATTCGGCGGCGAGATTCGTGCTTGAATACTTCCGCGGCGATTACAATCAACTTGTATTCGGTCTGTTGAAGTCGGCACAAATGACAAGCGTTATCGCTTTCACCCTTGCAATGGCGGCTTTTATATATTTCAAAAAGAAAGGTGAGCACAGTGAACAAAGGTAAATTAATCGTGATAGAGGGCAGCGACGGCTCCGGCAAGGCGACACAAACAAAAAAATTATTTGAACGCTTGACGGCTGAAGGACACAAAGTCAGGCAGGTATCATTTCCGGATTATGATTCACCGGCAAGTTCACCGGTGAAAATGTATCTCAATGGTGACTTCGGCAAGCACGCTGATGATGTCGACGCCTATGCCGCCTCAACATTCTATGCCGTCGATCGTTATGCCTCATTCAAAATGCACTGGAAAGCCGCTTACGATGACGGTGAGATAATCCTTGCCGACCGCTACACCACGTCAAATATGGTTCACCAAGCTGTCAAGATTGTTGACAATGTTGAGCGTGACAACTTCCTTGACTGGCTTGATGATTTTGAATATATCAAACTAAAGCTCCCGCGCCCCGATTTAGTGATTTTTCTTGATATGCCGCCGAAAATCAGCGAAAAATTAATCAGCGAACGCAACCACAGCGACATTCACGAAAAAGATTTTGAATATCTTCATCGCTGCTATGATTCATATCAAAATCTTGCTCAAAAATTACATTGGTATACAATAAAATGCAGTGCCGGCAATCAACCGCGTACTGTTGAGGATATTCACAAAGATATATTTGATACACTGAGTCAAAATATTTTCTGATTTTTTTGGTGAAGGTAAGATTCTATCATTCTTGTGCAATCATACCTTTAGTCGTTCAAAATTTTATTGACTGTTTCCCAGTCCAATTTTTCGGCGGCAGATTTAATTTTTTTGTATTTCTCATTTTCGCTGTCAGGCAGACGGTACTCATCAAGGGACTGAAAGACAAACATCATTGAGTCATAATCGAAGGTTGCGGCGGCATCTTTCATTGCCTCGAACGCCTCGGCAAGTTCCGCCTCATCAATCAGCGGCTTGTCTGAACTATCCTCTTCAATCTTGATCAGCGGCTTGAGTTTTTCAGCATAGGAGCGGTAGAGATCAAGCAGAGGTGCGGTATCTTGCTTTATTTCATCAATATAACCCGAATTGCCGGCATCTTCCAGTCTCTTTGCTCTCTCGGAGAGTTCCAGTGCACCGATAACCTTTGAGGAACTCTTCAAGGCGTGGACTTTGGTGGTGTAGTTTTTCCAATCTTCCGCTTTGTAGTAGCCTTCAATCTCATCAGCACCATTAACAACAGAATTTGCATAGACGGTGAGAGCATCAAGGAACAGTTCCGAATCACCGCAATGTTCAATACCTGCCTTTATATCCAGCCCTTTCACTTGTGTCAACCACTTGGGAAGGGTTGTTTCTGTATTTGGCGATTCTGATTCATTCTCTGCATCTTCAGTGATCTTGACTTTATCTTTGGGCAGATATTTAATCAGCATATTTTCAAGATGATTGCTGTTGATAGGCTTGGTGAGGTAGTCGACGAAACCGGCAGCGAGGTATTGTTCACGTGCACCGCTGATTGCATTTGCCGTCAGTGAGATAACGGGAGTGTCACGGTTGGGATTGGGCGTCATTAGCTGCATTTCTCTCAAGGTCTCCATTCCGTCCATCTCCGGCATACGGTGATCAAGGAATATTACATCATATTTTTTCTTGGCGACCATTCCCAGACATTCTCTGCCGCTTTCCGCCGTGTCGATCTTGATTTGCGTCTGCTTGAGAAGTCCCTTCACAACGGTGAGATTCATCACAGTATCATCAACCACCAAAATATTGGCGTCCGGCGCGGTGAAAGATTCGTGATATTCTTTGTGCTGTTTGAGGCTATTTTTGAAGGCCTCTTCAAAGTCACCGATAGGATCGCGGCTGACAACTTTCTGCTCAATGTTAAACCAGAATATTGACCCTTCACCATAGACGCTGTCAACTTCAAGTTTAGAGTTCATCAAATGAAGGAGCTGCTGGGTGATATTCATTCCAAGCCCTGTACCCTCAATGGTGCGGTTGCGTTTCTCTTCGATTCTTTCAAAAGCACTGAAAAGTTTGGCAAGGTCTTCCTCTTTAATACCTATACCCGTATCTTGCACTTTGACAGTCAAAATAATGGTGTCGCTGCTTTTTTCACGATAATTAACCGTCAAGGTAATACTGCCCTTCTCGGTGTACTTAACGGCGTTGGTGAGGATATTTGTAATAACTTGCTTGATTCTGATCTCGTCGCCGAAGAGAATACTCGGAATATTCGGGTCGGCTTTGACTATACATTCAAGTTTTTTCTTTTCTGCGCGGCTCCTGATCATATTGACTAAATCATTGAGGACGGAACTGAGTTGATACTCGACGGGAATAATCTCCATTTTTCCTGCCTCAATCTTGCTGAAGTCCAGAATATCGTTGATGATTCCAAGCAGACTGTTGCCGGCGTGGCGGAGATTTTCGGCATATTCAAGAGTATTAGGTTCCTTCGATTCTCTCAAAATCATCTCGTCCATACCCAGTATGGCATTTATCGGCGTGCGGATTTCATGACTCATATTTGACAAAAACTCACTCTTGGTTCGGCTTGCTTGCAGT
>CAJODU010000094.1:0-496 GCA_905233325.1 uncultured Selenomonadaceae bacterium | reverse complement strand
CACGTTCTTGACTGAATACCTTGCAAAGAGAATCAAAAATAACATCAGCGAACACATACCTCCGAGCATTGCAATATGGATATAATCAACACCGGCAGATACAGCATCACGCTTGACCATACCAAAAATTGCAAAATTATCATTATATATCACAGAACTAAATATTAGGTAAGATTCACCATGAAATTCAAATTGTTTGACAACGCGCTTCTTTGTCAAGGTATCCTCTTTAATTGCCGCAGCATAACTTTCAATAAAACCCGGCGTAACAAATAAATCATCATAGAATTTGCCGTTATCTTGACCAAAAGAAATTTCTGTCCATTCTCCGGTCCTATATCCCAATGCTACACGCCCTTCACCGTCGTAGCTGACTATGCTGAACAGTCTGGGGATCTCCTTGTCAGAATACTGTCGATAAAACATACAAATTTCATTATTGATTTTAATCGGCACAGCAAAAATCATACCTGAACCTTTATGATAGACAATCACA
>CAJODU010000093.1 GCA_905233325.1 uncultured Selenomonadaceae bacterium | reverse complement strand
GTTGAGTAGGATTGCTTATTCTTTCGACTTTTGAATTGCGGCTTGCCAAAGTGTTTTGGATTTTTCCTGTGATTCTCATATGCCTTATTCAAGTTCATCTGAGCATTGCATAAGGCTAAGGAATCAACTTCTGCCAGCCACTCATACTCCAATTTGTAAGCCACAGGCGTTTTGGACGGTTTGTTATCTCGTCTGTCGGAAAGCAGATGATTATAGATGAAACGGACACAACCGAAAGTTTTGGCAAACATTATCTTTTGCTCAACTGTCGGATATATCCTGAATTTGTATGCCTTATTCATCTGTACTCACCTCCGATAGCTCAAGTATAGCACATATTTCGACTATTATCAACAAGAGCGGCGCGACCGCACAGCGGTTTTTAAGCCCGCCACTTATAGAAGTGGGGGATTTCTCGTGCATTTAGGTTAAATCGTTGACATATTGTTTGCATTCTCTGCTGCGGTGAGTGTGGCGGAGAATTTTTTTAGTGCCTCAATCGCCTGTTCAGTTGAGTCACACAATACCAACTCAACGCGATTGCCCAAAAGTTTCTTCGCTTGACGGAATACCAGGTGGTAATCTTTGCTTGAGGCCACCAGCACATAGGCAGACGCCAAATCACTGTGAGCAGCTCCGACTATTTCAGCTATTGAAGGTGAGGCCTCTGCACTGCCTGTGATCAGTATAGAGGCACCTGCGTCTTCCAATTTATCTGCCTCTTCGCTGTCTTTAGCTACCGCAAGAGCAGCAACCGGCATAACTGCATCACGAGCGGGCAGAGTGTGACTCTCACTCATATTGACAATCTTCACTTCACGGAGAGGCCCCCAACCAACCGCCTGTTCAAGTGCCTTGCCTACATGGTCGGTGTGGAAGTGGACTTCAATGGAACCGTTCAACCTCTCAACGATAGAGAAACTGCTAAGATCACTCATTTGACGCTCCACTTCCGGTATGCTTGCTGTTGAATTTTTCACTTTGAGGCGGACACAGTAAGGCTTGACTACATCTTTCCTCGGATCGGGCATGTCTTTTCCCGAACTGATACCGAGCGACAGACTGACCGCCGGAGATACAAAATTGCCGTCAAGCCCTTTGAGGCAGCCCGTCAAAAATGTGTTCATTATATAAGCACCGGCATCACCCTGCCCGTAAACCTGCATGGCACTCTTGCCGGAAGTTATGGCAGCCTCAAGTATTTCTGATATGGGTTTTTCATCGCGAACAGCACGATAAGCCCCCTTAGCAACCGCCTTTGCAACAGTTATAAAAGGAATTTCCAATTTTTCGGGAATCACTCTCTGAGAATATAATATACCATACTGAAAAGCCTTGCCAAATTCAGAACTCGTCGCATCATATTTACCGGCAAGCCCCGTTGCAATACCTCTGAAAAGCTGGGCAAGCACCACGCCGGCATTTCCCCTTGCACCGAAGACCGCCGCCGTTGCCACACGCCTCGACAAGCCGCCTATGCTGTCGTCTTTTGCATCAGCAAGCGGCATGACAGCGGCTCCCATAGTCCTTAAAACGTGAGTACCCGGTAAAGTCCCGACGCCCTTCATTTGATTTATATTCTCATACTCCAACAAAAATTCGCTGTAAGCTCCCGCCACCATTCTTTTAAAGTCGCCGCCGGTTATAACTTCTCTATTTCTGCTCATTTTATATACCTCAATTCTTCGCTGTATGTTTGAAAGATTATTTTTAATTTTATAAACAGGATTATTTTAAATATTCGCGAAATATTATAAATAACCTTTTTTCTAAACATTTTTGTCGATTTGAGGAGATTTTTATGCCAAGAAAAAAATTAACTGATGACGATAAAATAAAAGATACAGAACAGAAAGTTACTCGACGGACAACGAAGAAAACCTCTGAGGAGGCTCCGATTAAAGTTGCCAAAAAATCTCCCGCAAAAACTGCCAAAACTGCCGAAAAAGTCTCTTCACCGCGAAAAAGCCGCTTAAACAAAACTGCAGATCAAGAAAAGCCTGTCGATAAACGAGAGAAGATTTTTGCCCTTGATATTGGCACACGCTCTGTTATTGGGATTGTGGCTGTCCGTGAGGAGGACGACACGCTGACGATAGTGGCCACTCACCGTGAGGAGCATAAAACCCGTGCCATGCTTGACGGACAGATCCACGATGTCCCCCAGGTAGCCGCTGTGATAAAGAATGTCAAGGCGGCTCTTGAGGAGCAGGTCGGCAAGCTCACCTCCGCTGCTGTAGCTGCTGCCGGCCGTGCTCTCTACACCGTCACCGCCACTTCAGAGATCAACATTGAGGGTATCGTCACCTATGAGCAGGAGAGGGATTTGGAATTTGCCGCCGTTCAAGCCGCACAGTCCGATCTTGCCGCCTCAAATACCATTGACGACCCCACAAGTTACTACTGCGTGGGCTTTTCGACAATTCAGTATGAACTTGATGATATTCGCCTCAAAACTCTCGTCGGACAACGCGGCAAGGTTGCCAAGGCTACCGTTATTGCAACATTCCTTCCACGACAGGTCATTGACTCAATGCAGTCTGCCCTGCAATATTCCTCGCTGGAGATGAAGGCACTGACTTTGGAACCGATCGCCGCCATTAACGTCCTCATACCGCCGACAATGCGTCATCTCAATCTTGTCCTCGTGGATATTGGTGCCGGCACTTCTGACGTTGCAATCACCAAAAACGGCTCCGTCATTGCCTATGGTATGGTGCCTCTTGCCGGCGACGAGATCACTGAGGCTATCAGTCAAAAGTTTTTGCTTGATTTCAATGTTGCCGAAGAAGTCAAGCGTAAAGTGGCTAATGGACAGCCCGCCTTCTTCCAGGATATTTTGGGCAGTCGCTTTGATATGTCTGCTGAAGAGATCATTGCTCCCGTTGAAGAGAATATCAAGGGGCTTGCCGATTCCATTGCCAAGACGGTCGTTGAACTTAATAACGGTGAAGTGCCGCAGGCGGTTATGCTTGTCGGTGGCGGCTCTCTTACGCCTAAACTTCATCAATTCGTTGCAAAAGCCCTCAATATGCCTGATAACCGCGTCGCTGTCCGCAATCCCGATATTGTCGCAGGTATTACTTCCATACCTAAGGAGCTGCGTCTGCCTGATGCCGTAACTCCGCTTGGTATTTTAAAAATTGCCTCCTCCGGTGCTTTCCACTTCCTCACCGTCTACGTCAACGATGTTGAGTACAACCTCTTCCACTTCCACGATCTCACCGTCTCCGACGCCCTCCTCAGTACGGGTATGCAGCTTAGAAAGTTCAACGGCAAGCCGGGTCTGGGCTTGGTTGTGACTGTTGAGGGTGAGAAGAAGTCCTTCCCCGGTAGCATGGGGACTCTTGCGAAGATCACCCTTGACGGCGAAGAGGCGGCACTTGACACGCCCATCAAAAACGATTCATATATAAAAATCATACCCGGTGAAGACGGGCAAACTCCCAAGATATTCCTGTTTGATGTTATAGGTGAACTTGACAACTTTGAGATCAATATCAACGACAAGACAGAATCAATCAAGCCGCGTCTAATCGTCAACGGTGAGACGGTTGTTACTAATCGTCTGCTGGTTGATGGTGATGTGGTTGAAGTTCGTCAGCCCAGGACGGTAGGCGAGGCGTTGAGGCTTGCAGGTTACTCACCGACAGGACGCAAGATCAAATACACCCTCAACGGCCGACAGTCCGGCTATACCTGCTCGCCGACGATTCTGATGAATGATTCACCCGTCCAGATCACTCTGCCTATCCACCAAGGTGACAGCATTGAGTACGTCGCCAACGACATGCCGAAGATCTCGGACGTTATAAAAGTCTCCAATCTTGAATCAAGCGTCAAGATTTACTATGAAGACAAGGAATACGAGATTCCCGCCGCCGCCTTTGATCTAAAGCTCAACGGCCGCACGGCAAGCAGGAATTCTATCATTGACGATGATGCCACCATTGAATACAAGAGTATGGCACGCGTTGTGACGGTTTCTGACGCTCTTTTGGCGATTGACTTCAAACCGCCAGACTCAAAAAGCAGAATGAAGTTTAAAATCCTTATCAACGGAAAGGCGGTTGACTTTGCCGATCCCATTACAAACGGCGACACTTTGAAAATTGAACTCACGCCGCCCGAAGAGGATCCCGACCTTCCACAAGTTCCCCCTGAGTTTGCCGCCGAGGATAAATCAAAGAGTGATACCTCTGACTCAATCGCTGCTGTGGATAGTAAAACCGCAAGAGCACAAGCCGTGAGGACACCACTCAAGGAACTAAGAGAACGCAAAAAGTTGACGATAAGCGATTTTATCAGACCTGATTAACTTGCTGTTTAATATTACCAAATAATATATGAGCAATGAGGAGTAGATTGTATTGAATCAGATTGAACGCATTGAATATATGGAAAAAATCCTCGACGATTCCAACGAAGTGGCTGACAAGCTGTTCAGTGCTCTGGAAGAGTACGAGGCACTCAGAGAAAAGTATCGCGAACTCATTACCTACTACAGCGGTGACGAATGGATGAAAGATTTTGACGCCGATGAGGCGGGCAATCTTCCCGAAGACCTTAAACGCGGTATTTTGAGCGAAGATGCCGTCTATGATCTTCTTGCCAAAAATCGCATGATTAATATCAAAATGCTTGAACTCGTCACCGACAATGTCAAAAATTCCTAAAAGGCTGGTGATAACGTGAACAAAAGTATCAATTCAAAGATGATCATCAAAAATACTTCCGTCCTGCGGCAGAATGGTGATGTGCAGTCCGCCGATATTGTTGTTGAGGACGACAAGATCGCCTTTGTCGGGCGTGTAGTCAATGGCAATGTGCTGGCAGATCACGTCAAAAATATCAAAATCATTGACGGCAAGGGCAAGCTGGCAGTCCCCGGTTTTATTAATGCCCATACTCATGCCTCAATGACATTGTTGAGGAGCTTTGCCGACGATAAGAAGTTAATGGACTGGCTCAATGAGGATATTTGGCCGATTGAGGCTAAAATGGGACGTGAGGATATTTACATTGGTGCTGCTCTTGCGGCTGTTGAGATGATCCGCTCCGGCACTACCGCCTTTGCTGATATGTATGGCCCCTGCATGGACGAGGTTGCCAAGGTTGTCGATGAATCAGGCTTGAGAGGTGTGCTGTCTCAAGGCTTGATTGGTATCTTCGATGGCGATAAGAGACTTCAAAGTAATATAGAACTCTTCAAGGAATTCAACAACACTTCCGAAGGCCGTGTCAAGATTATGTTCGGACCTCACGCTATATACACCTGCCCGACGGATTACTTGATAAAAATTGCCAATGCTGCCTCTGAACTCGGTGCAGAAATTCATATGCACATGAACGAGACGCTGGACGAGATCAACGGCTGCATTAAAGAGCATGGCAAACGTCCCTTTGAAGTCGTCAATGAAACGGGACTCTTTGATCAAGGCACTCTTGCGGCTCATTGTGTCCACCTCAGCGACGCGGAGATTGAAATCATCAAAGAAAAGAAAATTCGCGTTGCACACAACCCCGGCTCAAATATGAAACTTGCAAGCGGCATTGCACCTGTCCCCAGACTGCTTGCGGAAGGCGTTGTCGTTGCACTCGGTACGGACGGAGCCTCTTCAAACAACAATCTTGATATGCTTGAGGAAGTCAGGCTTGCCGCTCTCCTGCATAAGGTCAATACTCTTGATCCCCTTGCCATTCCCGCCGCTGAGGCTCTCAAGCTCGGCACGGAGAACGGTGCAAAGGCTCTCGGACTTAAAGACGTGGGAATGATAGAGAAAGGCTACAAGGCTGATATTGTCCTCTACGATATGAAAAATGCAGAGTGGCAGCCGAGATATAATCCTGTATCTCTGCTGGTCTACTCTGCCAATTCCTCTTCGGTTGATACTGTCATAGTTGATGGTAAGGTACTTATGGAGCATGGCGAACTCAAGACACTTGACGAAGAGAAGATCAAATTCAATTTTAATCAATGTTTCCACCGATTGACAGGTTATTATATCTGAGCATAAAATTAACCCCGCTAAACGTTTATCGTTTGACGCGGGGCTTTTTTATAATCTTTGCAAATGTTTACTTGCTTTTAATAGACTTTAATTATTGGTGTATTGGTGATAATACGTTTGACATTATCAATGTCAATATGATCGCCTTTATTAAATTTGACATACTCCCCACGGCTAAACTTACAATGTCTCCTGCAATGGTCGATGCCCCAACCATATATTTTACGAAGAGGCGGATTTTATCCCTGCTCATCTTCAAATATATTTTAGCAAAAGAATTTACAAAATGCAATAAAAATTTAGCGGCTTACATCCCCATAGCTAAAGCAAGGGGCTTTCGCGGCTAATTTTCGGTAATGGTTTCCCTTACTTTTTCGGTATCGGCATCTATTACTTTGACTGTAAGAGTTTTATCAGCGGTAAACTCTGCGAAATCCTTTTTTGAGGAACCCAAATCACCGGTATTCCAATGAACTACATCAATTCCGTATTGATTAAGCAAGGTAGCACGAACGCTATTGCGACTCCCCCCGCCAACTAATCCGGCAATTTCATTGAATTCACTACGGTAACCACCTGCAACTTGATCGAGTTCTTCCTCGCTCAAGGTTTCAGGATTTTTTATTTTTTTCTTCCATTGATCATCAACTTTTACGAATTAATTAAGAAATTACCCAGCCGCCTTTGAGTTGAGCCTCAACATATTCAAGGAATCTTGCATGAGTAACTTCCTGCTTTCCCTTGAAATACCTGTTTGCAGAAGTGCCGTCGTCGCAATCATTGACAACCACTCCAAGATCATACTGTTTGAGATATTTGTCAACCATTCTGTCAGTGACATCTGCAATATAATCATCTTGAGAACCGCGAATACCACCTTTGGGATTCAATGCGGCACCGATTTCCTTTGCAATAGTCGGGTTGCAGTTCATCATAACTGACAGCAGCTCCATATTCTCACCGGTGCTGCCACCTGCAACTTGATCGAGTTCTTCCTCGCTCATAGCCTCAGTATTTTTGATTTTATCTTCCATTGTTCGGCAACCTTTCAAATATTTTTTAATTAAGAAACTTATTCGTAGACTGAAATTCTGTCATAATAATCTTCATATAATTGGTCAACGGTTGTTTCGCCTTTAATTATCGCCTTAACATTGTCGAAACTAAGATTCATTAAGTAATCGTCTGAGGTACGAGCAGAGAATTCGGCAGGACCATTTACCTTTGAACCGCGGTCGCCTGTGTTCCAGTGCTCAACATTGATTCCGAAGTTTTTCTTCAAGTGATCCCTAATGCCGTCGCGAGTATTCCAAGTCGCACTCTTGCCAAGGGCTTTGCAAATCTCCTCGAATTCTGCACGAGTGCCACCTGCAACCTGCTCCAACTCTTCTTCGCTCATAGCCTCATTCTCAGGATTTTTCTCATTCTCTGTCATTTTTAAACCTCCTGTTACCTGTCGTAAATTTAATAGACGCCCTTTGTTATCATTTCAATAACGTCCTTATACTCAATGTGACTACCTTTATCAAAGATGTAGGCTGTACCATTAGGAATATTGACCAACAGCTTTCTTGCTGCCTCAAATTCAGCCGGTGCATTTTCGGCTGAACAGCGATCGCCTGTGTTCCAGTGGACAACTTTGATGCCGTAGTCTTTCTCCAAAACTTTGCGAATGCCGTCGCGAGTGTTCCAAGTCGCACTCTTGCCAAGGGCTTTACAAATCTCTTTAAATTCTTCACGAGTGCCACCTGCAACCTGATCGAGTTCGCCTTCAGTCATAGCCTCATTCTCAAGAATTTTCTTGTCTTCTGCCATTTTATACATCAACCTTTCTGAAAAAATTCTTTGTTTAAGTTTTTCTATAACGTTATACGAATCACCCATTCAAAAATCCGTGCTTCTGAAAAAATTTTTTTATTTTTTTTAGAACGTGTATGAAAGCCAAGTACAGATTAAGATAGCTATAGAAACTATACCATTTCGCATAAAATACCCTTGAGTGACGCGGCTGAAGTCCCAGGGCTTGACGATTAAATGTTGATAGAAAAGTGTACCGGCGGCAATCCCGACACCTGTATAATAGAGATTGCCAAGATTCATCATCACGCCAACCGCCAGAAAACAAATGATACAAATTACATGCAGAATCGCTGAAATAGTGAAAGCTCCCCTTGCTCCAAATTCAGTTGCGAGTGAGTGGAGTTTTTGAGATTTGTCAAATTTTTCATCTTGAGCACCATACATTGCGTCGAAGGCTCCTATCCACAAGGCGACGGCAGTGCAGAGCAAAATCATCGGCAGAGTTATCTTACCGCCCGCCGCAACCCAGCCGCCCGCCGGTGCCATTGCTATCGCCAAGCCCAGGAATAAATGACACCAGCCGGTAAAGCGTTTAGTATATGGATATATGACGAATGGTATTGCAGCGATTGGCAGCAGCTTTAAACAGATTGGTGGAAGTTGGGCAACCGTCACAATCATTATTATCAAGCATAAAATAATGAAGATCATTGCCTCCGGCTTGGATATTTCACCTCTGACCATTGCACGATAAGCCATTCGCGGTTGTTTTTTGTCATATTTGAGATCGACCAGGTTATTGATCGCCATTGCCGCCGCTCTACCACTCGTCACCGCCAACGCTATCAAAAACAGTGTCCACAGATTCGGTGAGCCATTCGATGCAAGGATAGCCGCCATGAAGGCAAACGGTAAATCAAAAATAGTGTGATGAAGTGCTATGTTGTTGATGTGTGCTTTTATATTTATCAAATAATCAGCTCCCTATATTTTTACAAATATTTTATTCGTCTTTACCGAAAACGTCAAATAAAATTTTTAACTGTTGCAGATGTTGGCGTAATTTGCTAAAATGATTGTTGGTAAAATTTTTCTGAGCACTGGAGCGATCGATATGAGTTTTGGGAAAGATGTAACCGATTCTGCCAAAAAGTCGGATTTAGATATTGACGTTGTGAGAGGAATTACGGCAAGGGCTATTGTCGAATTTCTGATTGTTACCATTATTCTTTGTGTGATAGGTTATTTTACCCATTGCCAAATCAATAGTATGATAAATGAATCTCTTGAGAAAAGCGTTTCGCGTCACGTTGGTACAATTTCTCATTCCGTTGAGCACGAACTCAAAAAAGAACTTTTTACAATGCATGTCGGTGCCTCAATGTTTGAAAGCGGTCAAATTTCCATTGAAAGTTTACTAAATGTGGCAGTGGCTTTTGAGAAAGGAACAGATAAAAGCGGTATACTCAGAGAGGACGGCACTCCAATCGAAAGAACTGCCAAAAACTTACCGGAACATGAATTTTTAGAATTGACTAATGTATTCAACGGTGAAGATGTGATTGTCTATCATAAAGGTTCAGGTATGATTTTTGCTGTGCCGATTAAAATCAATAATGAAATTTGTATGTTTTATCGACAGTATTCTGACAAGGA
>CAJODU010000092.1:7848-9446 GCA_905233325.1 uncultured Selenomonadaceae bacterium | reverse complement strand
GTAACGTCAGACATGTAAATAACCTCACTTTCTAAAGATCTATCAGGCGACTTGATTTATTTGCTACATCTGGTTTTAGTGGCTCAGTTTCTTTTTCTTCGATTTCTAATTCATTTTTCTTGTCTGAAGAAGACTTTAGTTTTGGTGTAATGTCTTGTCCTAACTCCCACGTTTGCCCATCAAGTTGATAAGCGATCTCTTCAGTAGTTGCTGGCAATAAATTGTCAAGGAAAAACTTTTTGCTGCCAATTATACCCTGAATCTGTTCTTTACCGTTTATGTTGACAGTGGTAGTATTTTCATAATTCGTTTCATAGAATTTATCAACGAAAAACATTTTTGTTGATAAGTTATCCTTGTCACCCAATTTCCAAGTTTTTAAGTTCTCACAGATAATATTTTTCACTTCATTTGTAGCAGGAGTTTCAATATAAGGTTTACCATCTATAACTCTGATAGAAGCAACCATAGTAACCCTGCCTACTGCACAAATGGACTTATCTTTATAAAGTCCAAGATAGCCATATATGCCTTTTTTATCATCACAGTAGGTGTTAGTTCTAATATTTTCTTCGTATGAATTTTTGACGGATACAGCTAACATAATCTTCTTAACTTTATCATCAGTTATTGCCCCTATTGAAGGAAAAGCTCTATTTCTAAGTTCGTCAGCAATTTCTTTTGTGGTTGTCGGCATTGGTGAGAGTATCTCAGCAAGTGGAAATTTTTTGCTACCGATAACACCCGTAGTGCCTATATTTCTATAATCAGTTTCATAAAATTTATCAACAAAGAAGACCTTTCTTGGTAAAATCTTTTTTGGTGCTTTAGCAAAAAAATAATCTGGCTCCTTTAATTCCGTGCGTTTTTTGTTCTCATATTTTTCTTTATATTTACACAATCTATTCTTTTCATCATCTGTTACATCGCCATAAATTTTAAGCTCACCGTTCACTTCTTCAACAGTGACCACTTTTGTGATTTTCCCTACAGCTCGAATGGATTTATTCGCATAAAGTCCGATATAACCATATTCATTCTTTTCACCGGCATACAAATCAAATTCTATATTGTACTCAAATGAGTCTGCGACAGGCACTGCCAGCATAATATTATCACCAATCATAAGATCACTCTTTCATTATACAATAGGAGCCGTTGATAAACTCATTTCAACACTAACTATCAAATAGCATTTATGAGTTTACCAACACACTCTGTAGAATTTTATATCATTTAACTTCAATGCGCGGGAAGAGCTGCTGCGGTTTATTTATTTTGTGATCTTTCGGGAACAGACCGAACTTGTCGACCTCTTCAATCTGAATACTGTCGAAATTGTCAAGGTTGAGCTGCTCAAATATCTTCTGAGCGGTTGTCGGCATAAATGGCGATATGATTATGCTGATGATACGCAGCGACTCAACAAGATTATACATAGTATTTGCCAGCGTTTGTTTCTGCGTTTCCTCTTTGGCGAGTTTCCAGGGCATAGTCTCATCAATATACTTATTGGCACGACTGACGAAAGTCCAAGCCTTCTTGATTGCCTCAGAAAGCTGGATATTGTCCATCAGATTTTTATATTCGGTGACGGT
>CAJODU010000092.1:0-7768 GCA_905233325.1 uncultured Selenomonadaceae bacterium | reverse complement strand
TTGCCGAGATCGTTGGCAAGGTCGGCGTTGATTCTGTTGATCAGTGCATCGCGACTGAAACCGCCATCTTGCCCTAAAGTGATCTCACGCAACAGGAAGTATCTGATAGCATCAGCACCGAACTCGTCAATCAGCAACATGGGATCAACAACATTGCCCTTTGATTTGGACATCTTGTCACCCTCAACAACCAGCCAGCCGTGACCGTAAATCTGCTTGGGAAGTGGCAAGTCCATAGCCATCAACATGCAAGGCCAGATTATTGAGTGGAATCTTACAATCTCCTTACCGACAAGGTGAATATCAGCCGGCCAGAATTTTTTGAGTTTGTCGGGATCCTTGACGAGCGGCGTCATATAGTTGATAACGGCGTCAAACCAGACATAAATAACATGTTTCTCATCGTCCGGCACAGGAATACCCCAATCAAAAGAAGTACGCGAGACGCAGAGATCCTCCAACCCCTGCTTGATGAAGTTTATCATCTCATTACGGCGCGAAGTCGGCACAATGAAATCAGGATTATCTTCAATGTGCTTGAGGATTTTGTCAGCGTACTTGCTCATTTTGAAGAAGTAAGCCTCTTCTGACACCTTCTCAATCGGGCGGTGGCAATCGGGACAGCAGCCGTGTTCGTCAAGCTGGAGTTCAGTCCAATAGCTCTCGCATTGCGTGCAGTAAAGTCCCGTGTATTCACCCTTGTATATATCGCCTTTGTCGCGAATACGGCGGAAGAACTCTTGGACTACTTCTTGATGACGCGGCTCACTCGTGCGGAGGAAATCATCATTTGAAATATTGAGTCGACGCCAAAGGTCTTGAAAGCCGGCTACAATCTTGTCAACATACTCAAGCGGCGTGACACCCTCAGCCTCCGCCGTGCGCTGGATTTTCTGCCCATGTTCATCGGAACCGGTGAGGAAGAAGACATCATAACCCGCAAGACGCTTATATCTTGCAATGGTGTCGGCAATCGTCGTGCAGTAGGCGTGACCAATGTGCAGCTTGGCACTGGGATAGTAAATAGGCGTGGTAATATAAAACGGTTTCTTACTCATTCTCTTAAATATTCTCCTATTATTGATTTACATCTTTTTGACAGGCACAGGACCGCGTGACAAGGCAATAGCTCCCGTCCTTGCAATCTCAACAATCTCATAATCACTCAAGACCTCACAGATTGCGTCAATCTTGCTCTGATTGCCTGTCATTTCAATAACGACATTCTCACTTGTCACGTCAACGATATTTGCACGAAAGATATTGACAACATTGACAAGATCGCCTCTCGTCTCCTTGGACGCCTTGACTTTAATCATCACAAGCTCACGCTCAATACTCGGTGCCTTGCTGAGGTTGACGATCTTGATAACGTCAACGAGTTTGCTGAGTTGATTGACAACTTGATCAAGTTCGTTTTCACTCTCGACGCTGACAACTATATTGATTCGCGTGACGCTTGGCTCCTCGGTATATCCGGCAGAAATACTCTCAATATTGAAGGCACGGCGGCTGATAAGACCCGAAACGTGAGTTAAAACGCCCGGTTTATTGTCAACCAGCACGGCTAGAATATATTTCTTCATAAACAAATCTCCTATCTAAAAATTAAGAATTAAGAATTTCTAGAAGTACATCAGGCGTTATAGCCGGAATTTCGCTTAATGAAAAGTCTTTGAGGTTTCGCGTGACAATATATTGTGCTTTCACCTGCATGGCGGCAAGATATTGAATGGCATCTTCAAAATCCTTCCACTTCATTGCTGCGGCTTGCTCAATATCTGTTTTTTTAAAGTCTACAAAATTGAACAACGTCTCCAAATATGCCATCAATTCAACTATTTTATCAGCATCTAGCGATTTACGCATAATGTAGACGATATTGGCAAAAGTCAAAGTAGAAATATAACCTGTAGCTTGCTTTTCATAGCAAATTTTGAAAATTCCATAAGAAGTTTCATAATTTGGGTGACGATTTTGAAGCACGTCCAGTATTACATTTGAGTCAATCAGCAAGTTCATACTTTTCCATCAAATATCTATCTTTCAAAGTTTTGTAGTCTTCTTTACTTTTAAGAACACCTGTTAATGCCTGCATTATTTCTTCAAAATTTTTGCGAGGTTTTTCAGGCGTTACTTCAATATTTTCATCATAGATTGTCTCAGGTATAAATTTTCCGATATTTTTGCCATTCTTTGTAACGACAATCTCGCCACCGTTTTCAATGACTTTCAGATAATGATCTATATTCTCTTTAAATTCAATATCCGTCGCAATATTCATCTTGTTTCACCTCACAAGAATAAAATATCTCAATTTGTATTTGCAACAATTTTATTAGACTTTTCATAGTTCTTAACAGCGTTATCTACGGCTTTATTCCTCTTTTTTACGAAGTTATTATATTTTACCTGTCAGCTTTGCTGTAGGTGAGAATATCATCAGAATTAACTCCAAGCTGAATCTCTGAAAAGTTGACTGACGCTGCGGCGTGCTTGAATGTGGAGAATGACATCACCGATTGAAGGTGCCATTGACAGTACCTTGATTTTAGGAGACTGTTTTTCCGGCGGAAGAGGGATAGTATCAGTAATGACAAGCTCATCAATGTTGGAATTATTTATACGCTCGACGGCAGGATCACTCAAAACCGCATGAGAGCAAGCCGCAATAACTTTCTTTGCACCAAGCCTTTGAAGTGCCTTTGCACCTTCGCAGAGGCTGCCTGCAGTGTCGACAATATCATCAATCATTATAGCAGTCTTGCCCTTGACATCGCCGATAATGCTCATAACTTCAGCTTCACCGGGACGCGGACGGCGTTTTTCAATGATAGCTATTGAACTATTCAGATAGTCCGCCAGCTTGCGGGCGCGAGTGACACCGCCGAGATCAGGCGAGACGACAACGATTTCATCATCATATTTCTGTTGAGTGAAGTAAGTGGCAATAACAGGAGCAGCAGCAAGATGATCAACAGGAATATCAAAGAAACCCTGGATTTGTCCGGCGTGGAGGTCAACAGTAATAACACGAGTCATACCTGCCGCTGTCATGAGGTTTGCGATGAGTTTGGCACTGATAGGCTCACGGCCGCGAGTTTTGCGATCTTGGCGAGCATAGGCATAGTAGGGGACAACGGCGGTGATTGAATGGGCAGAGGCTCTCTTGCAGGCATCTGCCATGATGAGGAGCTCCATAAGATTATCGTTGACCGGCTGCGAAGTTGGCTGAATAATGAAGATATCCTTACCGCGAATACTCTCACCAATCATCACTTGCGTCTCACCATTATTGAAACGGCTGACCAAAGTCTCGCAAAGATCAACCTCAATGTGTTCGCTGATTTTCTTGGCAAGTTCGGGGTTTGCATTACCCGTCATCAGACAAAGATTCCTCGTGTCAACAGATTGTTTACTCATTAAAATTATTCCTCCCAAAATATACTGTAGGACAAATCAAGTATCTATGGTTAATATATCACAACAAATGATTTTTGTCCAGCATAGCCTTTTCATATTTAAATTTATATATTGACTATCAATTTCATTTGAGTATAATAATAGCAAGAAAATTTTCCGCCTGATACAAGAATTTACAATGAAGGTGAATATTATGTTAGAAGAAGTTTGTGAAAAATTTGAAAGTGTGCCTATGACAATATTTAGCGGCGTGATGATTCTTTTGAGTTTCATTCTCTCGACTATGAATATCATTCTGCCGATTGATCCCGCTTGGGTTTCAGTGATTATCAGCGGTCTGCCTATCATTCACGAGGCCGTCGAACACTTGATTGAACGAGAAGGTCTGGAGAAAATCTCCTCACCGCTGCTGATCTCTACAGCATTGATCGCCGCTCTGCTGATTGGTGATGTATTCGCCGCCGGTGAAGTTGCCTTCATAATGGCACTCGGTGAAATGCTGGAGGATATGACAACCGGCAAGGCCAGAGTTGGGCTTGAAAAGCTCATCAATCTCACACCACAGCAAGGGCGTAGAATCGTTGAAGGCAAAGAAGAGTTAATCCCGCTTGACGAAATCAAAATCAATGATGTGCTGAGGGTGCTGCCGGGTGAGACTATTCCGATTGACGGCGTAATAATCAGCGGCACCTCTTCCGTCGATCAATCCATAATGACGGGTGAATCTCTGCCCATTGACAAAGGCGTCGGTGATGAAGTCTTCAGCGGAACAATCAACCGTTTTGGCTCTATGGACATAAAAGCCGCAAAGATCAACGAGGACAGCTCTCTGCAAAAGTTAATCCGCATGGTCAAGGACGCCGAGAACAAAAAAGCCCCCATGCAACGCATTGCCGACAAGTGGGCGAGTATTTTGGTTCCTGTTGCTATGCTCATTGCACTCGTCAGTTACTTTGCGACAGGCGATATAATCCGCGCTGTGACGGTTTTGATTGTCTTTTGTCCTTGTGCCTTGGTGCTTGCGACACCCACCGCTATCATGGCGGCTATAGGGCAGGCCACTAAGTATGGTGTTATCATAAAATCCGGCGAGGCATTGGAGAATATGGGAAAGGTTGATACAATCACCTTCGACAAGACCGGCACGCTGACATTCGGCAAGTTGGACGTGACAGACGTGATTGCGACTTCAAATATCAACGCAAAAACTCTGTTGAAGTTGACTGCCTCCGCCGAATCAAGAAGTGAGCACCCGCTTGGCAAGGCTATCACCAACCACGCAGGTGAGTCCGAGATTGATTTAATTGAGGTTGACAGTTTCAGCATGAAGTCCGGCAAGGGCATTAATGCTGTCGTTGAGGGCAGAGAGATCATCTGCGGCAGTGAAAAGTATCTGCTTGAAAATGGTATAAATATATCGTCAGAGTCTAAAGATATAATCGAAAATCTGCGAACGCAAGGCAAAGTGTCTGTCTTGACGGCGGTTGACGGCGAACTCGTCGGCATTATCGCCCTCTCTGATATTATCAGACCTTCAACCAATGGTGTAGTGGCAAGCCTCAAAGATATGGCAACTCAAGCCGTCCTCTTGACAGGCGACAACAAAAAAACGGCTGAATATTTTGCAAGCCGTGCAGGTATTGATAATATCAAAGCTGATCTGCTGCCGGAAGATAAGGTCAGCAGTATCATTGAACTTCAAGATCAAGGGCGTACTGTCTGCATGATAGGTGACGGCGTTAATGATGCACCCGCTCTCAAGACCGCTGACGTTGGTATTGCAATGGGTTCCATGGGCAGTGACATTGCCGTTGACGCCGCCGATATTGCCTTGATGAACGACGACATCACAAAAATCCCTTACCTAAAGCGTCTCGCCAACGCCACAATCAAGACTATTAAATTTGGAATCAGTCTTTCTCTGCTCATCAACTTCATTGCTATAATCCTGTCGCTGAAGGGTATCTTGACGCCCGTCACGGGTGCCCTCGTCCATAATGGCGGCTCTTTCCTGGTGATTATGATTGCCGCTCTGCTCTATGACAGGAATTTTGACAAGCCTTCTGATTCCGATGAAAGTCACCTGCAGGAAACCCTCTCCGGCAATTAATCAATTTTGATAAATGGATATTATTTCATCAGAGTAACTGCCATCGTCGTTGTGGACAATCAACGGCGTCTCAATCTTCAATGATCCGGCAGCCCCACCAACCATAGCCTCAATCAACATTAAGTTGGGAGGCTTTTTTGATTTCGGTTGAATCAATCTCAGCCTCTTCATCTCAAATTGATGGCGGTGGAGGACGTCGACAATCTCACAGAGCCGCTCGGTGATATGAATCATGCAGAATATACCGTGATACTTCAGAGCAAACCGTGCCGCCGTTACAACGTCCTCAAGTGTGGCGGTGAACTCATGCCGTGCTGTTGCAACACCTTTAATATCATTGACCGCACCGCTGCCGATAGCTCTGTAAGGCGGATTGGCAAGCACCAAGTCAAAACTCTCAACCTTGAAATAGTAGCGAATTTTTCTATAATCACCCTCAACGACGGCGATTTTACCTCCAAGCTCATTTAAATCAACATTCCTTCCGGCAATCTCCGCCATTGTCGGGTTTAATTCAATGGCGTCAATATGGGCAACTTCGTCGGCAATGAGCAGGGGAATGACGCCGGTGCCGGTGCCGAGATCAAGCACTTTGTATTTGCGTTTGAACTTAGGGAAATGAGCAAGCAGGACAGAATCCATAGAGAAACAGAACTCGTCGGCACTCTGTATTATTTTGCGGCCGCTCCTCATCAAATCGTCAATTCTCAGCGAATTTTCGTTCAGATTAATCATGACCTCTTGTTATATTGATGATCATCATTGCGACGATCACGTTTTGAATACTTTCTGTTGTCCCTGTCGCGATTTTCATTGTAAGGGCGGGTGTCTCGATTATCACGCCGACCGCGGCTGTTAGTGGAATCATAGGCGTTTCTGCCGTCTCTATTGTCTCTATTGTCTCTGCTGTCCTGCGTCTGTGAAGTATTTCTGTTTTGCGAGTGGTAAGGCGTTTTAGATTGAGTTTGCTGTTGATGATCGGATTTAAACGGACGCGAATAACTTGATCTGTTTTGCGGTCTCCTGCCGCGATAAGGAGACTCTTCCGTCTTGATTTCTCTGTCAGTTGAGGATTGTTCTGCTGATTCGCCCTCAACATTCTCTTCACTGTCAATCATAGCAACTATGGTCTTGCCTTCCTCGCCGGACTGCTCCGCATCAAATATGCTGTCCCAAGGCGAGATCACCGTTTTGGAATTGTCCAAAATGATAGTTGCCGTGCGACGCTGACGATTGATAGAAATGATCTTACCCTCGCCTTCGTCCACAACCACGCGGGCACCCAACTTTGGCTCTTTGATGACATTAGGCTCGCGGTGATACTGCTCACAATAATAGTCGTTTTCATACTTGAGGCAGCACATCAGACGCCCGCATATTCCTGAAATTTTGGCGGGATTCAACGATAAATTTTGATCTTTTGCCATACGAATGGAAACGGACGCAAAGTCACCAAGGAATGTGGCACAGCAGAGAGGTCTGCCGCAGCAACCGACACCCCCCAAAAGTTTAGCCTCATCTCTGACGCCGACTTGCCTCAGTTCAATGCGAGTCTTAAAGACAGAGGCCAGATCCTTGACCAGATCACGGAAGTCAACACGCCCTTCAGACGTGAAAGCGAAGATAATTTTATTCATATCGAACATATATTCAACGCTGATCAAATTCATCGGCAGATTATGCTCCGCGATCTTTTCTTGGCATATTACAAAAGCCTCTTTTTCACTTTCGCGATTGGCTTTGATTTGATCTAAATCTTGTTGATTCGCCTTGCGCTTTATGGAATTTATCCTTAATTTATCGTCGGCGACTTCGTTCGGCGAGATGACAACCTTGGCATATTCCAACCCTCTCTGCGTCTCAACTATAACATAGTCGCCCTTCTCTATTTCAGCCTGCCCGGGATTGTAATAATATATCCTGCCGGCTTTTTTGAATCTGACACCTATTACTTTTTGCATATTACCACCTTAAAAATTTACATTTCTTTTAACATTGATATAAAATCGTTAAACGACAAGGCTCCATACAAGGGTTTATTGTCGAAAACCATAAAATAACCGTATTTATCGGATCCGGCTTTTGCTTCCCATAATCTGCCCAATTCTAACTTACGGCTTGAATCGGAATTGTCGCGATCATCACCCTTCGATTCCACAAGCAAAATTATACCACTTTTCAGCTTGACGATAAAGTCAGGATAATGATTGATAAATCCATTAATAAAAAATCCTT
>CAJODU010000091.1:1776-8115 GCA_905233325.1 uncultured Selenomonadaceae bacterium | reverse complement strand
ACTAACTAACAGGCTCTGCCTGCAAACTTCTTAAATGGAGGCACCACGATACTACTTGTCTCCTAGAACCCCCTGGCTTTAGCCATGGGGAGGCTCAGTTACTCAATCTCGATACCGGCAGCATACACCCTTACCGCCTGCAAAATGATTATTTTAAAACTATTTCAGATGAGTTGAAGTCTGCTGACTGGCGAAAAATCTTTCCCGAATATGCCAAGCGTTACGTCTTGATTGATGATCAAAAATATTATCTCAAGGAAGTATCTGCAGAGCGTATCCGCGAAAGGATAAAAAAAGAGCCGTCCTACACTATCAATTACAGGTGTATCGGCAAGAACGACAGCATAATCCATATGGAATTGTCAATCGTCAAAATCAAGGACGAAACTCTTCAAGATCATGTGGTTATGGGTTATCGCGATATTACTGATCAAATTAGCCGCGTCCAAAAAGAGCTTGCGGATAAGATCAGCATGGAAACAGCATTGGAACGAGAGAAACACGCCAACGAAGTCAAGGCGTCATTCCTGTTCAGTATATCACACGATATTCGTACACCTATGAATGCAATTATGGGATTCACCGCACTTGCAAAGCGTCATATCAATGAGCCTGACAAGTTGCAGGAGTACCTCGACAAACTCAACGAATCAAATCACCACATGCTTGCATTGATTGATGATCTGCTGGAGATGAGCAAGATCGACTACGGCAGAATTGAACTCAAGGCGGAATCTTGTAATTTGAAAGATCAGATTGCTATTGTTTTGGATATGTTCCGCGTGGAGGCTGAGGAAAAGGCTTTAAATATAGAAGAGGACATTGATCTGCCGGAGCAGGAAGTTTATATTGATACGCTGAGATTTCGTCGAATCATGAGCAATTTGATCAGCAATGCCGTTAAATTCACATTGTACAATGGTTCTATCAAGGTATCGGCACGTCAGAAGAGAGTGTCAGAGTCCGGCTACGCTCGTTTTGAATTTGAGGTATCTGATAACGGAATCGGTATGAGTGAAGATTTTATGAGGCGAATGTTTGAGGCTTTTGAACGTGAGGAGAACTCAACACGGACAGGTTACCTCGGCGGCACCGGTCTCGGACTGACAATCACAAAGAAAATCCTTGATATTATGGGCGGCTCGATCAAAGTCAAGAGCAAAAAAGATGCCGGAGCAACCTTTACCGTAGATTTGCCGCTCAAATTAGTTCAGCATGTTGAAAAAGATACTTCAACCACAGAGCAAGAGGAATACAAGTCAACCGGTCAGTACAGGATACTTTTGGTTGAGGATATTGAAGTCAATCGAATGTTAGCGGAAACCATTCTCACAGAGAGCGGCTTTTTGGTTGAGGCAGTCCCTGACGGTTGCGATGCGGTTGAAATGATAAAGATCAGACCCATGAGGTATTACGATCTCGTTTTGATGGATATTCAAATGCCTATAATGAACGGTTACGAGGCAACCCGTGCAATCCGTGCCCTCGGCAGGGAAGATACCGCCACTCTGCCTATCATTGCCCTTAGTGCCAATGCCCGCGAACAAGATAAGCAAATGAGCAGGGAAAGCGGTATGGATTCTCACGTCGCCAAGCCCTTTGATATTGCACATCTCATATCAACAATCAATGAATATATAGCAATTAGTCAAAAAAACGCCACAATTTTGTAAAATTCACACCTTGCCTCGTTGCAGGAGATTTTAATTTTGTGTAGAATTAGATAATGTTATAAATTTGTATTGAAGGGAGTTACTAATGTCTTCAGAAATACAAACAGAAATTCAGGCTGATGAAGAGAATGAGGCTGTAGATCTTTCTGCAAAGAGTGAAATATCTAATTTGACGGAATTGATCGGTGAATTGATTGACAAGCAGGATAAAAATTCCAGACAGTTGACACAAGTCCTGCGCGAGAATATAAATTTTCAAAATCAAGTTCGTCAAGGTATGCAGAATGAGCTCATTCAACTCAAAGAGCAGCAGAGAGGCGAACAGTTCACGCCATTACTGAAGGAAATCTCGGCTGTCTGCGTCGAATACAGAAATTTATTGAATGAGGAGTCCATCTCCGATAATGTCAAGCGTACGCTGCAACTTCTATTTGAACAGTTAGAGGATATTTTGGCTGATTATGATGCCGAACTCTCAGTCAGTCAAGTTGGGGAAGTCAGAAAGCCGCTTTTGACAAAAATTATAAATACTATTGCAACCGACGACGAAAAGAAGCATAATACCATAGTGAAGAGCAGACGCCCGGGGGTTGTTCGCAATGGCCACCCGCTTTATCGTGAATATGTTGATGTCTATGTTTACGATCCCTCACTCTCGGCTAAATCAGAAATGTTGACTTCTTCACTGAATGATTAAAATGATTAATTACCATATTTGGAGGAATGAAATTTAAATGAGTACATATGGAATAGATTTGGGAACTACTTATTCCTGTATCGCAAGGCTTGACAGCAACGGCAATCCCGAAGTCATTCGCAATAATGAGGACAATTCCAACACTTTGGCGTCAGTTGTCTTCTTTGAGAATGAGAACAACGTCATAGTTGGGCAAGTAGCTAAGGACAACATTGAGACGGACGGCCACCGCGTCGTTCAGTTCGTCAAGCGTGAGATTGGCAAGCCAACTAACCGCACCTATGAATTTGACGGCAAAGTCTACACGCCCGTTGAGATCAGTGCCTTGATCCTCACCAGGCTCAAGAATATCGTTGAGTCTCAAGGTGATACCATTGACGACGTGGTTATAACCGTCCCTGCTTACTTCGGTCTTGAGGAGCGTTCCGCAACCAAGCAGGCGGGTGAGCTTGCCGGTCTCAATGTCTTGAGTTTGATTAATGAACCGACGGCGGCGGCTCTGAGCTACTGTGCCCGACAGTTCCAAGAGGATCGCACAATTCTTGTATATGACCTCGGCGGCGGCACCTTCGATGTCACTATAATCAAGATGTCCATGACTGAAGAGGGCGGCGTCCAAAAAATAAAAGTCCTTGCAACCGGCGGTGAGGATATTCTCGGCGGCAAGGATTGGGACGACAAGCTCTATGACTTCATTCTCCGCGCTTGCTGTGATGAGAACGGTCTTTCGCCGGAGGAACTCGACGCCGAAACTCGCCAGGATATTCGCAGCAAAGTCGAAGAGGCCAAGCGTAAACTCAGTCAAAAGGAGAAGGCAAAAGTCCGCATTGATGTCAACGGCTCGCGTACGGAGATTGTTATAACTCGCAATGACTTTGAGCGCATGACTGCGGATTTGGTCGGCAGGACAATGAATTTCGTTGAGCTTACCCTTCAAAAGGTGCCTGATGTTGAGATTGACACTGTCCTCTTAGTCGGCGGATCGACTTATATGCCGATGATTAAAGATGCCGTCGAAGCCCGTTTCCCAGGCAAAGTCCAGCAGCACGATCCCGATCAAGCCGTCGCGAAGGGTGCGGCAATCTACGCCTCTATGCTTGGGCTTGCCGTTGAAAATGACACAACCGACGAAGTGCCTTCCGAATCAAGCAGCGATATACCAACGGACGACAAGCGCGCAGAACTTGCGGCAAAGTTCACCGTTGAGGATCAGACGCCGCGCTCATTCGGTCCTGGCGTCGTCGACACCAAAGGCACTAAGCACAAGTACATTATAGAGAACTTCATCAAGATTGGCGAGAAGATGCCGGCGATTGCCACAAAGACTTACTATCCGATTGAAGACAATCAGGAACGTGTCAGGCTCCGCGCCTTTGAGAATATGTCAATGGACGATTCACTGATCCCCTGCGTCAACGAAGAGGGCGAACCGCAAGCAACCGATCCCGCCCACAATGTCAAGCTGCTGGGAGAACTCGTTGTCAATCTGCCGCCGAATACTCCGAAAACGACCAAAATTCAAGTTACCTTCAAGGTTGATGCGTCCGGCGTTCACGTTGAGGCAATCAACACGGCAACCGGCGACAAGTTCGAGACTTTCCTCCGCACCGCCTCTGATATTGACATTGACAAGAGTGCCGTCCATCAACTTCGCATTTCATCAGACTGAATTAAAATAAATCTTCACTCGGTTGGGAATATTTCCCCGCCGAATTTTTTTGTTTCCTTGATAGAATTATCGGATTGTTGTATAATGGAATCAAATAATCGTGGAAGGCGGCTTATCATTGAAGGACAATGAACAAATTGCAGCAGCAAAAAAATTTGCCGCTGAATGGAGCAATCGCGGCGGTGAAAACAGTGATTCGCAAATATTTTGGCTGACTTTGCTCCGTGATTTATTCGGCGTAAGCAATCCGGAGAAAATGATAAAATTTCAAATACCTGTTGAACTCGAAAACAGCACAGGGCATATCGACGCAATGATACCTCTGACAAAGGTGCTGATTGAGCATAAATCATTTGGCACTGACTTAGACAAGCCCATCAAACAGTCAGACGGAGCATTATTGAAACCGTTTGAGCAAGCTCTGCGATATGCTGAGGCTCTGCCCTACTCCGAACGCCCGCGCTGGATTGTCACCTGTAATTTTGAAGAGTTGCGCATTTATGATATGGAACGCCGTGCTAATCCCGAAAAGTACAAGACTTGGTACAAAATGAAATTCCTGAATGATCTTATCAAGCCAAGCGAAGCGGATATTGAAAAATTTATTTATGAGCCGGAAGTTATACAGATTTATCGCCTCTATCACTATTACAAACGCTTGAATTTTCTAATTGATCCTAATGATGATTTAAAATTGGAATTAAAAATTTCAGCAAAGGCAGCCGATCTCGTCGGCAAAATTTATGAATCATTTCTAAAAAATAATGTCAATACAACGACGCTCAACAAATTGTGTGTGCGTTTGGTGTTCTGCCTTTATGCTGATGACAGCTCTCTCTTTGGTGATGAAGAGGAACCTTTTTTCAATTATCTGAATAAATTCAACAACGAAGAGATTGCTGACGCTTTAATGAAGTTGTTTGAAGTTCTAAATTTGCCGAAGGATAAGCGCGGCGACATAACCGGCGAGTTGATTAAATTCCCGTACGTCAATGGCGGTCTGTTTGACGATAAAATAGATGTGCCTGCTTTCAACAACGATATAAGGATTTTTTTGCTCACCGATTCCATTAAAAAATTTGATTGGTATGGAATTAACCCCACTATCTTCGGCGCGATGTTTGAATCAACCCTTGACGCCACAATGAGGCGCAAAGGCGGTATGCACTACACCTCTATCGAAAACATTCACAAAGTTATTGATCCGCTTTTCCTTGATGAGCTTGATGAGGAATTTAATTCAATCAATCGCAAGAGTAAGGACAAATTATTAAAGCTGAAATTATTTCAGGAGAAACTTGCCGACTTGAAATTTCTTGATCCTGCCTGTGGGAGCGGCAACTTCTTGACTGAGACTTATTTATCGTTGAGGCAGCTTGAAAACAAAGTCATCAAAGAGATTCGCAAATTTGACGAGACTTACGACAAAATCAAAGTCTCCATTGATCAATTCTATGGAATAGAAATTAATGATCTTGCCGTCGCTGTAGCTCAAACGGCAATGTGGATCGCTGAAAATCAAATGTTGCAGGAGACTGACAGACTCACTCAGGAGGATTCAAACTTTCTGCCGTTGAAGAAGTCTGCAAATATTGTCAAAGGCAATGCTCTTCAAATGGATTGGGCGGCAATCATCGACAAAAAGAAGTTGAATTACATCATCGGCAACCCACCTTTTGTCGGCTATACCTATCAAACGACGGAGCAAAAATCGGACTTGCTGACGGTGACAGGTCTCAACACCAAAAAGATCGACTATGTTGCCTGTTGGTACTTCAAGGCGGCCGACTTCATTCAAGACACCGATATCCGCTGTGCCTTCGTGTCAACCAATTCAATCACTCAAGGTGAGCAGGTGGCGATTATCTGGGAGCCGCTTTTCAAAAAAATCCACATCGACTTTGCTTATCAAACTTTCAAGTGGCAGAGTGAAACACCTCAAAAAATGGCGGCGGTGCATTGTGTGATTATCGGGTTCAGTTGTACAACGGTCAAACAGAAGTACATTTTCGACGGTGATCAGAGAATTGAGGCAAAAAATATCAACGCCTACCTTGTCGACGCTGAAAATATTTTTATTAAGAGCCGCAATACTCCGATTTGTGATGTTCCGGAGATGATAACCGGCAATCGTCCTGCTGATGGTCAAAAGTTAATCATTGAAGCTGATGATTATGAGGACTTTATCAAACGTGAGCCGAAGGCCAAGAAGTATATTAAGCGTCTAATGGGTGCTGAGGAGTTCATCAATGGCAAGGAACGCTATTGCCTATGGCTTGTCGGTATATCGTCGAAGGAAT
>CAJODU010000091.1:0-1702 GCA_905233325.1 uncultured Selenomonadaceae bacterium | reverse complement strand
TTTGAAAGGTGCTGCCGATCGTCAGAAATTAGCTGCAACACCTCATCTATTCCGTGAAACTAATAATCCAGATACATTCATTGCCATACCCGAAATATCATCAGAAAATCGGAAATATATTCCAATGGATTTTATGGACAAAAATGTAATTGTCACCAATCGAATAAAACTTATACCAAAGGCAATATTGTATCATTTCGGTGTTTTAACTTCTAAGATACATATGGCTTGGACTAAAATGGTTTGTGGACGATTAGAGCAAAGATATGATTATTCTATAAAGATAGTTTATAATAATTTTCCTTGGTGCAATCCAACTGATAAACAAAAAAGAGCCATCGAAAAGACCGCCCAAAGAATCCTCCAAGAGCGCGAGGCACTCATCAACTACTCTCTTGCTGATATGTACGACGCCGAGCATATGCCCAAAAAACTCTACGACGCCCACCAAGCCAACGACCGCGCAGTTATGGCTGCCTATGGCTTTGATGAATCAATGAGCGAATCTGAAATAGTCGCCGCCTTGATGAAACTCTACCAAAAGTTCAATACAAACATTGACAGAGTTATTAAGGTATGATATATTAGTTATGGAAATCTAAAGACGCAAATATGAAATCCATTAGTGACAAATGAAAGCCGCCCGTCGAGTTGGTGATCGACGAGCGGTTTAGTTTATGCTCTAATAGTTGGTGCTATTTTCTTGGAGCGAAAGCGTAACACCAGGTTACTTCTGCTTTTTGTGTTCCGTCCACCAGTCTATAATAAGATGTACTGCGAGACCGGCGCAAATATTTGTTAAAAAAGACACAAATACGTCTTCCATTAGTTTTCACCACCTTCCGTCTCGAAGTCGGTGGTGGACGGTGATATTATAGCATAATCAAAGAAGTTTTTCAATAATTGAGTTTTGAGGAATAATGTGTTATATTATTTTAATGTGATAAACAATTCGATCGGAGCTGATTATATGGAAAAAATGTTAGAGATAAAGGACATTAACGTCTACTATGGCGCAATTCACGCCATCAAGGGAATCAGTCTGACTGTCAACCAGGGCGAGATTGTCACGTTGATTGGTGCCAACGGTGCCGGTAAATCCACAACGCTGAGGACTATCTCCGGCTTGCTGAAACCTAAGACCGGCAGTATTGACTTTCTTGGTAAAGATATTGCCTCAATGCCCGCTCACCAGATCGTTCGTGAAGGTATCTCACAAGTGCCGGAAGGCCGCAGGATCTTCGCGGAGATGACCGTCGTTGAAAATCTTGAGCTGGGAGCTTTTATCAGAACGGACAAAGAGGTCATTGAGGAAGATATGAAAATGGTTTTCAGCCGCTTTCCGAGGCTTGAGGAACGCCGCGAACAGTTGGCGGGGACTCTCTCCGGCGGTGAGCAGCAGATGCTGGCAATGGGCAGGGCTTTGATGAGTCGCCCGAAACTTCTCCTCCTCGATGAGCCTTCAATGGGACTCGCACCGCTCCTGATCAAGGAGATATTCTCAATCATTCAAGACATCAACAAGACCGGCACAACGGTGCTGCTCGTTGAGCAGAATGCAAATATGGCTCTGTCGATAGCTAACCGTGCCTATGTTCTGGAGACGGGCAGGATCACTCTGTCCGGCGATGCACAGAAACTGGCGGCGAGTGAGGAAGTCCGTAAGGCCTACCTTGGCGGCTGAGAAGTGAAGAAAAATTCC
>CAJODU010000090.1 GCA_905233325.1 uncultured Selenomonadaceae bacterium | reverse complement strand
TCTCAGCCTCCAAACGAGAGTTTTTTACTTTAACTTTTCGTTCAAAAATCAGAACATAATATTAATCAAATTGCCAACATTTGCGTAATTACTCATATTGCGGTATGAAGTACCTGTGTAAATGGCGGCAGTAGTGAGGTCGTTGCCGATCAATGTCTGTGCTGACGGGAAAAGTCTGTCGCGTTGATTGTTAGCAACGGAGATGTGATCCTCAGCCTTGCCGGCAAGTCCGTTCTTGCCGAGAATACTTGACACTTTGTCAGGGTCTTCAGTAATTGCCTTGGTCAGCTTGTCCTCATCGATCTTAAAGGTTCCGTCACTTTGGACTTGAAGTCCAATCTGTTGATAATTCGCCCTGCGGTAGGTTGTATCAGCGAACATATCAGCCATTCTGCCAATCCTCTTGGAAATGTCACTGTTGTCCTTGAAAAAGTCAATAGCATCGTTGTAGTTGCTTGCAAACTCCTCAACCGCCTTGAGTGCGGCAACGAGTTCATCACTCTTGGTTGTCGTCGTTACCTTGTTACCGTCCGCGTCGACACTTTCAGTAGTTTTGACAGCGTCCTCGCCAACATTGAAGTCATAATTCTTGATATTCTCGGCAGACTTCTTCAAGTCGCTCATGGTCTGATCAAGTTCACTGTTAAAAGTGGTCTTTGCCTTATCGTAAGAAGAGACTAAGGAACTGACATTAGAGCTGATCATACTCAAGCCGGAGAGTGCGGTATCGGCATTAGACTTGTAGGAACTGTACTGATTCCATAGGGTTGAAATAGAATCCTGTTTAGACGAACTGCCTATCAGGGAATTGGAATTGTTAAAAAGCGTTCCGTTTGCATATGAAGACTTATAGAGCGAATAAGTACCGCTCAACATATTATTGATGGTTGGCATAACTGTCACCCTTCCTTGAATAATACTCCGTATCAAGAAATATCATTTACTAAAAAATACCACTATCTATGAGCAATGTCAAGTAATTTTGAGCCTGTCTAAAAACTTTTTGAGTCCGAAAAATTTTGTTGCATTGTTATGCGATTCTTTGAGATATTAGACAGACTCTCACGTCGTGCAAATTTTTCGCACTTACTTGACAAATGCGAAAAGGTCTGATAAAATTAATCTTTACTAAAGAATAGTGTATTGTGTAGTTTTTTATTTTTCAATTTTGTTGGGGAGTAAAAATTTTTATGCTGTCTACAATGTTATAAGGAGTGAGTGCCTTAATGTTTAATCCTGTTCGCGTTGGCAAAAGGACAAGGTACAGCTACGCCAGAATCAAAGAAGTCATGGAGATGCCGCACCTGCTTGATATTCAACGCAACTCCTACAACTGGTTTATCAACGAAGGTCTGGCTGAGATTTTGAAGGATATTTCTCCTATTTCTGATTTCACCGGTGATCTGGAACTTTTTTTTAAGGATTTTTCACGCGGAGAACCCAAGTATTCGCTTGAAGAATGTAAGGAAAGAGATGTCACTTATGCCGCTCCCATCAAGGTAAATGTCAATCTTGTATCCTACAAAAAAAATCCCGACGGCACTAAGGAGATCCAAGAAGTTAAGCAGCAATCCGTATTTATGGGTGATTTTCCTCTCATGACGGAGACCGGCACTTTTATCATTAATGGTGCCGAACGTGTTATTGTCTCGCAGCTCGTCAGATCCCCCGGGGCTTATTATGCCCGCTCAATCGATACTGCCGGAAAGGCACTTTATAATGCTACTGTCATTCCTAACCGTGGTGCTTGGATTGAACTTGAGACCGACTCCTCCGATATTATTTCTGTCAGGATCGATCGAACCCGCAAAATGCCGATTACTTATCTCCTGCGCGCCTTCGGCTATGAGACAAATGAGCAAATCCTTGAGCTCTTTGACAATGATAAGAGGATTCAAAACGTCCTTGAACTCAACAGCGATATTGATTCAAAGGACAAGGCTCTTATTGAGATTTATCGCCGCCTGCGTCCAGGTGAACCTGCTACAGTTGAAAGTTCGGCACAGTTGCTCTATGCTATGTTCTTTGATCCCAAACGTTACGATCTTGCTACTGTCGGACGTTACAAAATCACCCAAAAGCTCGGCTGGAAGAAGAGAATCAAGGGACACAAACTTGCTGAACCGCTCATTGACAGGTCAACCGGTGAGATACTCATTCCTGAAGGTATCACGGTTACTCAAGAAATGCTTGACGCAATCGACAGTGCCAATGAGGCTGATATATTTGATCTTGTGCCTGATGAAGTTCACGGCGGCTATCTCACGCCCATCAAGCTGACTGTTATCAGTGAAGAACAAACTGTCGAGAGTGGAGACACCCTTGGACAGGTCGGGCAGAAGACTATTAAAATGCTTTGCTCACCCACTTTGGACATTCACGACAACCGCACTGTCTGCGTGGCTGATGTTGCCGCTGCCGTAAGTTACATGCTCAACCTCATTGACGGGATCGGCAATGTTGATGATATTGATCATCTCGGCAATCGCCGCGTCCGCAGCGTTGGTGAACTTCTGCAAAATCAATACAGAATCGGTCTTGCTCGTATGGAACGTGTTGTCCGTGAACGTATGACTATTCAAGACTCTGATATAATCACACCGCAGATATTGATTAACATTCGCCCTGTTGTCGCTGCCATTAAAGAATTTTTCGGCTCCTCACAGCTTTCACAGTTTATGGATCAGCATAACCCGCTTTCAGAACTCACTCACAAGCGTCGTCTCTCTGCACTCGGTCCCGGCGGTCTCAGTCGTGAAAGGGCAGGCTTTGAAGTTCGCGATGTCCACAACTCTCACTATGGCCGCATGTGTCCTATTGAGACGCCTGAAGGCCCGAATATTGGTTTGATCGGCTCCCTCTCGAACTATGCAAGGATTAATCAATTCGGTTTCATAGAAACACCCTATCGCAAAGTCAAAGTCCGTGACGGCGTGAAGTATGTTTCAAATGAAGTCGTCTACCTCACCGCTGATCAAGAGCAGGGTCTTGGTATTGCCCAGGCTAATGAACCGCTTGGTGATGATGATTGGTTTGTCAATGAGCGTGTCACTGCTCGATTCAATGAAGAGACTATGCTCCTTCACCGCGACAGGATTGACTTCATGGACGTGAGTCCTAAGCAGGTTGTATCAATCGCAACGGCTATGATACCATTCCTTGAGAACGACGACGCAAACCGCGCTCTCATGGGTGCAAACATGCAGAGGCAGGCTGTTCCGCTTTTAAAAACTCAGGCTCCACTTGTCGGTACGGGTATGGAGTATAAGGCGGCTTGCGATTCGGGCGTCATGGTGCTTGCAAAACATTCCGGCACAGTCTCAGCTCTTTCTGCTGACCATATTGATGTCAGAACAGACGACGGCAGGACGGATCATTACAAACTTCAGAAGTTCGTGAGAAGTAACCAGGGAACTTGTATCAATCAGACACCTATAGTTGATATCGGTGAGCGTGTGGAAGTCGGACAGCCTATCGCCGACGGCCCCGCTACGGATCATGGTGAGCTTGCCCTCGGTTACAATATTATCGTTGCCTATATGCCTTGGGAAGGTTACAACTACGAGGACGCGATTCTCCTCAACGAGAACCTTGTCAAGCGTGATATATATACATCTATTCACATTGAAGAGTATGAGTGCGAGGCACGTGACACTAAGCTGGGTTCCGAAGAGATCACCCGCGACGATCTCACTGCTGACGGTATCATTGCCGTCGGTGCTGATGTCCGTCCAGGTGATATTCTTGTCGGCAAGGTTACTCCTAAAGGTGAGACAGAGCTGACGGCTGAAGAGAGGCTCCTGCGTGCTATCTTCGGTGAAAAGGCAAGGGAAGTCCGTGATACCAGTCTCCGCGTCCCGCACGGTGAGGCAGGAAAGATTGTTGCTGTCCGTGAGTTTGACCGTGAGAGTAATGACGAACTCAGCCCCGGCGTCAACAGACTTGTAAGAGTGTATATTGCACAAAAGCGCAAGATCTCAGTTGGTGACAAGATGAGCGGCCGCCACGGCAATAAGGGCGTTGTTTCAAGGATTATGCGTCAGGAAGATATGCCATTCCTGCCGGACGGTACACCTGTGGATATTGTGCTTAATCCTCTGGGCGTGCCTTCTCGAATGAATATCGGACAGATACTTGAAACACACCTCGGTATGGCAGCAAGGCGGATTGGTAAAGTCATCAGTGCAGACAAGTTGGAGAACAAGGAAGAACTGGGTATCAAAGACGGCGATTGTGAGGAGATAATCCGAAGATTAGTGGATTTCGGTTACGATCTCGAAAAGAACGGAATGCCCATTCCCGACCGCGCAGGTCTGCATCTCTCCACGCCGGTCTTTGACGGTGCAAGCGAGCAAGATGTCATTAACACAATGATTGCCGCCGGTATGGATCAAAACGGCAAAACTATCCTCTACGACGGCAGGACGGGTGAACCTTTTGAAAATCCTGTAACTGTCGGTTGCGTCTACATGCTCAAACTTCATCACCTCGTTGACGATAAGATACACGCACGCAGTACAGGTCCGTACAGTCTTGTAACGCAGCAGCCTCTTGGCGGTAAAGCTCAATTCGGCGGGCAGCGTTTCGGTGAAATGGAGGTTTGGGCACTTGAGGCTTATGGTGCCAGCTACACCCTTCAAGAGATACTGACAGTCAAGTCGGACGATGTTGTCGGTCGTGTAAAGGCTTACGAGGCAATCGTCAAAGGTGAAAATATTCCGGAGCCCGGTGTGCCGGAAAGTTTCAAAGTCCTCATTAAAGAGCTCCAAAGTATCGGTCTTGACATTAAGGTATTGTCCGAAGATGCCAAGGAGATTGCCATTCAAGACGAAGAAGACGATGATGATAAATCCATTCGTGCCAGAGCTGACAAGCTGGGCTTAGACGTCGGCAATCTCGGTCAAAATCCACAGCCGCAGCCTGACGGTTTTGAACTTGAAGAAGAACCCACAGAGAGGCTTGACGACTACGACGATGATGTCAATGAGGAGGATAATTCCGGCGAGGAAGATCCCGAAAATGTCTCTGATGAGCAGATCATTGCTGAGATTAACAGCTTGAGCAAGCGCGAAGTTGTTGATAATAACATTAATCTTGACGAAATTGATTCTTCTGTGGATAATCCTATTGATCCTCTTGATGGTGAAGATGATTTCGGTGGTTTGAAACTGCCAAACCTCAGCAAAAAAGACGATGATGTTGATTTGTAGTGTACTTTCTACCTCGACCGACTTAGAGATGTATTTAGGAGCGTGACTATATGCTTGATGTAAATGTATTTGATTCCATGCGGATTGGTCTTGCCTCGGCAGAGAAGATACGCGAGTGGAGCCATGGCGAGGTGAAAAAGCCGGAGACGATAAACTATCGTACCCTCAAGCCGGAACGCGACGGTCTCTTTTGTGAGCGTATCTTTGGACCTACGCGTGATTGGGAGTGCCACTGCGGAAAGTACAAACGTATTCGTTACAAAGGTATTGTCTGTGATCGCTGCGGTGTTGAAGTAACACGTGCAAAGGTGAGACGTGAGAGAATGGGGCATATTGAGTTGGCTGCACCCGTGTCCCATATCTGGTATTTTAAGGGTATACCTTCACGCATGGGCTTGATTCTTGACTTGTCTCCTCGTTCGCTTGAGAAAGTCTTGTATTTTGCAAGTTACATTGTGATTGATCCCGCTGATTCGGGACTTGTCAAGAAACAACTTCTCATGGAGAGTGAGTACAGAGCCGCAAGAGAGAAGTATGGCAAGGGCTTTAAAGTTGGAATGGGAGCTGAGGCTATCCAGCAGCTTCTTGAAGAACTTGACCTTGATAAAATGGCTGAAGAACTGCGTGAAGAACTCAAAAATGCACCCGGGCAGAAGAAAGTCAGAGCCATTCGTCGTTTGGAGGTGGTTGAGGCTTTCAGAAAGAGCGGCAATAATCCGGCTTGGATGATACTCAATGTTGTTCCTGTGATTCCGCCTGATCTTAGGCCTATGGTTCAGCTTGACGGCGGACGCTTTGCGACTTCCGATCTCAATGATCTCTACCGCCGCGTCATCAACAGAAACAATCGCCTTAAACGTTTGCTGGATCTCGGAGCCCCCGATATAATCGTTCGCAATGAGAAGAGAATGCTTCAAGAGGCAGTTGATGCCCTCATTGACAATGGTCGCCGCGGTCGCCCTGTTACGGGTCCCGGCAATCGTCCGCTTAAATCCCTCTCTGATATGCTCAAAGGCAAGCAGGGAAGATTCAGACAAAATCTGCTCGGCAAGCGTGTCGATTATTCCGGTCGTTCGGTTATAGTCGTAGGACCTGAGCTTAAACTTCATCAATGCGGTCTGCCTAAGGAAATGGCGTTGGAATTGTTTAAACCCTTTGTTATGAAAAAACTCGTCAGTGACGGACTCGTTCAAAATATCAAAGCGGCAAAACGTAAGGTTGAAAGGGCTACTCCTGAGGTCTGGGACGTTCTTGAAGAAGTTATCAAAGAACACCCCGTCCTTCTCAACCGTGCACCTACACTTCACCGCCTCGGTATTCAAGCCTTTGAGCCGGTATTGACTGAGGGGCGTGCCCTCAAACTCCACCCTCTTGCCTGTACTGCTTACAATGCTGACTTTGACGGCGATCAGATGGCTATTCACCTGCCGCTGAGTGCAGAGGCACAATCAGAAGCTCGTGTCTTGATGCTTGCAGCAAACCACATCTTGGCACCTAAGGACGGCAAGCCTATCATAGTTCCGACACAGGATATGGTACTTGGAACGTATTATTTGACTATCCTCAAACCTTCAGCACTGGGAACAGGACGAGTTGTCACCGGCATTGCCGAGGCATTGATGGCATATCAGCAAGGCAAGCTGGATCTGCAAGCAGAGATCACTGCACGCATATCCCTCAAGGATTTGTCAAGATCGCTGCAGAGGAAACTTGAGAACTTGAACGTGACATCATTGATGGTCAAAACTTCCGTCGGACGCATGATCTTCAACGAGATACTTCCGCCGGAACTTAGATATTATTATCAAGATAGTGATGCAAAAGAGCCTTTGGAAGGCTGGCATCTCGGTATATTGATGAATAAGAAGGAACTCGGTAAGCTGGTGGCGGCTTGTTACAAGCTCGGTGCCGCTAAAACTGCTGAGATCATCAACAATATCAAGAATCTCGGCTATCATTACGCTTGTAAGGCCGGAATGACTGTTGCTATCAGTGACGTTGAAGTCCCTGCTGCCAAGAAGGACATCATCAGCGAAACCAAGGGGCGTGTCAATAGAGTTGAAAAACAGTATTCTCGCGGTCTTATAACTGAATCTGAGCGTTACAGAATGGTTGTCGATCTTTGGACTGAAGCGACTAACAAAGTGGCTGATGCTATGATGGACAATATGGCACAGAAGGCTAAAACCGGCAACTTCAACCCAATCTTCATGATGGCTGACAGCGGTGCCCGCGGTAACAAGCAGCAAATGAGGCAGCTTGCCGGTATGCGCGGACTGATGGCTGATCCTTCAGGTAAGATCATCGACTTGCCTATCACTGCAAACTTCCGTGAGGGGTTGTCCGTCTCTGACTACTTCATCTCCAGTCACGGTGCTCGAAAAGGTCTTGCTGATACAGCTCTCAGAACTGCAGACAGCGGCTATTTGACACGCCGTCTCGTTGATGTTGCTCAAGATGTGATTGTCCGTGAAGACGACTGCGACATATCGACAATCAATCTTGACATCATGAAAGCCAAACTTTGTGAAGATACCTTTGACGCCCTTGAGATCCTCAATGATATGCTAATGGGCAGGATCATCGCTGAAGACGTCATCGACGCCGAAACCGGTGAAGTGCTGGTTAAGAGTGACAACACGCTTGACGAAGAGGCATTGACTCTGATCGGTGAGCATAATATACCAATCATTATGATTCGCGGCACCAGCTTCACTACAGAACACTTCACAGGTCATGTAATGGTTAAAGAGGCTATTATCTTAGGCACTCACGACGCTACCGAACGTGAGCAAGTGCACGAAAATATCATCAAAGAACTGCTCGGCAAGGAAATCACCAGAGATGTAATTGATAACGTCGCCACATTTGTCAATACTCCCGCAACGTCGACTACAGCAACTTCGACCGATGAAGTGACATTGGATAACATTGACGCGAACGTTTTGAATATGTCTGCAGAAGTGCCGAGTGTAGAATCACCTACGGTTGAAACCAAGTACATTGTGCAGGTCGGTGATATACTTACTCGTGAGCTCATTGATGATCTGCTGGCGAGTGACACCAAAGAGATATATGTCCGCAATCATGCGATTCGCGGCATTGAGGTCGAGGCTATCAAAGAAGGCAGCGGCATTATTGAGAGCTTGCAGGATCGTATCATCGGCAGGGTGCTTGCTGAAGATATTGTGGATCCTGAAACAGGCGAGGAGATTGGCTATGTCAATGAGACTATTGACGATGAACTTGCCGACAAAATTGCCAAAGTTCGTGACAGAGTCTCTATAAGGTCGGTTTTGACTTGCAAGAGTCAGTTTGGTGTCTGCAAGAAGTGCTATGGCAGGGATCTGGCTAACCAGTCTGAAGTTGAAGTCGGTGAGGCTGTTGGTATCATTGCTGCTCAGTCCATAGGTGAGCCGGGTACTCAGCTCACAATGCGTACTTTCCATACAGGCGGTGTTGCCGGTGAGGATATTACGCAGGGTCTGCCGCGTGTTGAAGAACTCTTTGAGGCGCGTAAGCCCAAGCATAATGCTATTATTGCCGAAGTTGACGGCATTGCCCATATTCAGACTGACGAGAAGGGGCTCAAGCATGTGGTGATTAATCCTACCGAAGTGCGTGAAGATGGATCAGGCACTCTGCCGCGTGATTATACCATTCCTTATGGTGCAAGACTTGCTGTCACTGATAATGCTGATGTCAAGGCGGGCGACAAACTCACAGAAGGTGCAGTCAATCCTCATGATATACTTAGAATCTGCGGACTTCGTGAGACTCAACGCTATTTGGTCTATGAAGTTCAAAAGGTCTACAAGAGCCAAGGTGTTGAGATCAACGATAAACATATAGAAGTCATGGTCAGGCAAATGCTCCACAAAGTGAAGATTGAGGAAAGCGGCACAACCGAGTTCCTGCCGGGTGAATATGTTGATCTTAATGCCTTCGAGGCAGCAAATACCAAGGCTATAGAGGAGAACGGTGAGCCTGCAGTTGCCAAGCCGATCTTGCTGGGTATCACAAAGGCGTCACTTGCTACTGATTCATTCTTGTCGGCAGCCTCATTCCAAGAGACGACGAGAGTGTTGACTGATGCGGCGATCAAGGGCAAGGTAGATCCGCTCATTGGTCTCAAGGAAAACGTCATCATAGGCAAGTTGATACCTGCAGGAACGGGAATGCCGTGCTATCGCGATTTAGAGGTAGTTGAGCAATAGTGTTTCCCTGTGAAAAATGTGGTGTCTGCTGTCGGAAAGTTGGCACAGTGCCTATTGCAAAAGATATGGCCTTGCCGAGTGGTGTGTGCAAGTATCTCAATGAAGAGACTAACCTCTGCAGCATCTATTCGACAAGACCGATCTTCTGTAATGTTGACGCCTACTACGATAAATATTTACAAGATATAATGAGCCGCGAAGACTTCTATGAAAAAAATAAAGAAGCCTGCCGACAAATGCAGAATCAGTGAAATAGTGATTATTTCTGAGAAAAAATTCCAAGCAAAAAGCTCCGATATTCATTACGAAGATCGGAGCCTTTAATTTATGTCAATATATTAGTTCAAAGTTGGTGCCGAAGGCCGGGGTCGAACCGGCACGTTGTTGCCAACGGCAGATTTTGAGTCTGCTGCGTCTGCCAATTCCGCCACTTCGGCGCAAAAGTATTGTATCATTTAAGAGGGAATTTGTCAACAAAAATTTTTATTCGGCACAGAAAAAAACAATTTGGACAAATTGCAATATCAAATCGTACATTTGACGAAAATCTTTCAGAATAGTAGGGCTGTAACTACTAAACTTTGTTGGATAAAAAAAGTGCCTATATACTCACCCAATGGGGGAGAGTGTATAGGCGCAATTTATATCATACAGCGATTATATTAACCGAGAACCTCGAAGAGATCGTCGCCAGCCTTGACGTCGCCGGTCTTGAGAGGACGAATCGCCTTGTAGGCTGCGGTGTTGGTTACGATCAACGGAGTGACAACCGGATAGCCTGCCT
>CAJODU010000089.1 GCA_905233325.1 uncultured Selenomonadaceae bacterium | reverse complement strand
TCACCTGAGTGGATGCAGCAGAGACTTCAAGGGGCGGGTATCAGAGCAATCAACAACGTCGTCGATGTGACTAACTTTGTTATGGTTGAACTCGGTCAGCCTATGCACGCCTATGATTACGATGAAGTTGCCGGTCACGTCCTCAATGCCCGCCGTGCCGTCGAAGGTGAGCAGCTCCACACCCTCGACGATTCCAACAGGCTTGCCAAGGGCGGTGAGCTGGTTATTGCAGATGCAGAGAAGGCGGCGGGTCTTGCCGGTGTTATGGGTGGTTTTGAAACGGAGATCACGGAAAAGACTAAAACGGTTGTCCTTGAGGCGGCGAGCTTTAACAGTGCCTCAATCCGCCGCACTTCCAGAGCAGTGGGTCTTCATTCTGAGGCGTCCGGCAGATTTGAGCGCGGTGTTGACGAGACTCAAACTATCAGAGCACTTGACAGAGCGGCGCAGCTCCTTCAAGATATGGGAGCTTGCACTGTCTGCAAGGGCGTTGTTGATGTTTATCCTTCACCAAAGTCTGAAGTTGTCGTTGACTTTACACCTGAGCAGATCAACTCAAGACTTGGCACAAACGTTAAAATTTCTGAAATTGTAGATATATTGACTAAACTCGGCTTTGAGGTCAGCAGCAAAGGTGATATATATTCCGCAAAAGTTCCCCACTGGCGCAATGATGTGACTATGTGGGAAGATTTGTCCGAGGAAGTTGCAAGAATCATAGGCTTTGATAAAATTCCCTCAACTCTGCCGATTGGTGAGACTTCACAAGGTCATCAGAGTGATATGCAAAACTTCGTTGATAAGATTAAATCCGTGCTGGTGAGTCTCGGAATGAATGAGGAACTCTCCTTCAGTTTCACTAATCCTACCATGTTCGACAAGATGAACATTCCACAAGACAGCGACCTCCGCAAGGCAGTGCCGATTATGAATCCTTTGACGGACGACTACCCTCTCCTCAGGACTAATCTGCTGTCAAGTATCATGGAAAATGCCGCGAGGAACTACAGCCGCAAGAATGAAGATATTAAACTCTTTGAGATCGCGCCGGTATTCTATCCTAAAGCCCTGCCTATCACTGAACAGCCTGTCGAAATGCTCAAACTTGCCGGTCTGATTATGGGCAGACGCGATCCTAAGGGGTGGAATCAAGGAAATGGTGAAGTTGACTTCTATGATATGAAGGGTATCGTTGAGGAACTTTTCAATCAGCTCTCTATCGAAAAGTACACCGTTGAGGTTGGTGAGCATTTTGCAATGCACCCCGGTAAAACTGCCGTCTTCAAGAAGGGCAAGGATATTCTTGCAACAGTTGGGGAACTTCACCCCGCCATCACCAACGCCTTCGACATTCCAAAGAAAATCTATGTCTTTGAAGCAGATGTGGCAACCCTTCTCAAATATACCGCCAAAGCCTTCCACTATGAGCAACTTCCGAAGTATCCTGCTATCAGCCGTGATCTCGCTGTCCTTGTTGATAGATCAATCGCGGCGGGGGAAGTCGAGAAGACCATCACCAAGAACGGCGGCAAATTTTTTGATAGGGTAACTCTGTTTGATGTCTACACCGGTGAGAGAATCGACGCTGACAAGAAGAGTCTGGCATTTAATATCAAGTTCCAATCGAACGACCGCACTCTGACGGACGCTGAAGCTGACGAGGCCTTTGCAAAGATACTCTCTACTGTCGAGAAACAATTCAATGCAACCCTCCGCAGTTAAAAGCAAAAAAAGAACCCTCCGCCTTTGAGGGTGAAGGGCTAACGTGAGGTGGATATAATGATCTTTGAAGGTAAAGTTACAGGACGCGGGCTGAAGTTTGCTATTGTCGTGTCGCGTTTCAATGAGTTCATCACGAGCAAGCTGCTTGCCGGTGCTCTGGATACTCTCAAGCGTCACGAGACCTATGAAGGAGATATTGACATTGCTTGGGTGCCTGGTGCTTTGGAGATTCCCCTTCTTGCCAAAACTCTGGCATCAAGTGGCAGATATAACGCGGTAATCTGTCTCGGTGCGGTTATCAGAGGCTCGACCACTCATTATGACTATGTTTGCAATGAGGTATCCAAAGGCGTCGCGCAGGTGTCACTTAATACCGGCGTGCCGACTATCTTCGGCGTCGTGACTACCGAAAATATTGAACAGGCCATAGAACGTGCAGGAACTAAGGCAGGCAATAAAGGCTCCGATGCAGCCGTCTCCGCAATGGAAATGGCTAACCTGATGCAGAGTGTAAAGCCTGAAATACAAGCATACGAGCCAAAAGAGAGGATAGAACCGGAAGATATGGACGTTCCCTTTTAAACTAAAACGTCCGTGGTGCGCCGTCCATTTCGTCGAATAAAGCCAGCATTTCGTCAACGTCTTGCTTTTGTACTATCTGCATGGCAAATCCGGCATGAACTAAAACATAATCACCCGGCTTGGCTTCCGGCAATAACATTAAACTCACGTCTCTCGTCACGCCGGACAGTTCCACTTTTGCCAAGCTGTCTTTTATTTCAACCACTTTAGCAGGAAAGGCTAAACACAAATTAATCACTCCTATCAAAAAATCTAAAGACCCCATTCGTTGCGATGAGGTCTTTTTCATTTCAATCTGATTAATTTATTAGAAACAATCAACCACTTTGATTGCCCCGAACATCATATAATTACCGGCTTGGACAGGGTCATCTTCCAATATCAAGCGTTTCACTTCTGCAAGGTTATCATCTGATATTTGTATACGATTTTCCTTGCGTTCATTTTGGATTTTGCTCCAAAGAAGTTTTCTTGAAGCCTGAGTATCTTTGTAAACTATGTGATTATAGAAGATATTCATTGATTGCTCGGATTTATTACCATCGCAGTTAAAAAATACAAACGCTTTTTTGGAATTTGAAGTCTTCTTTTTAGGTTCAGTCATGATTTTCCCTCCTCAAATTATATAAATCAATCATATTATACCGTATTCAACAATTTAAGTCAAGAATGTAGAAAGCATTGTTACGGAATTCAATTTTTGAATATGATATAGTTAGTTGTAGAAATTACTTGATTTTCCTGCGCAACTCATTTATAATATAATAAATTATAAGATTGATTCTGTAAAATATTGGGAGGCGGCTTAGTGGCAAGAATTGACAATAGAAAATTAGATCAGATAAGAAATACGATAATAACGAGACGCTACCAAAAATATCCGGCAGGATCGGCACTCATAGAAGTCGGCAATACCAGGGTAGTCTGTGCAGCAACTGTTGAGGACAGAGTGCCGCAATTTCTAAAAGGTCTCGGTAGCGGCTGGGTGACTGCTGAATATTCACTCCTGCCAAGTTCAACGCCCGGTGTTCGCGTCCAGCGTGAAACTCATGGCAGAGTACAGGGCAGATCTCAAGAAATTCAAAGACTTATAGGCAGATCGCTCAGGTCGGTTGTCGATCTTGAGGCAATCGGTGAGAGGACTATAACCATTGACTGTGATGTAATCCAAGCGGACGGCGGAACACGGACAGCCTCAATAACCGGCGCGTTTGTAGCACTTGTCGAGGCCTGTGAGACTTTCTACGAGAAGGGCAATGTCTTCCCTGTCAAGGATTTTGTTGCAGCCATATCAGTCGGAATATCCGGCACCGGCGAGAAGATGCTGGATTTATGCTATGAGGAAGATTCAACGGCAATAGCAGACTGTAACGTAGTGATGAGCGGCTCCGGCGAGTTTGTAGAGATACAGACAACGGGAGAGAAGCGGCCATTCTCAAGAGCTGAACTTGACGAAATGCTGACACTTGCAGAAGGTGGAATTGATGAATTAATCTCACTGCAAAAAGACGCCTTGGGCAGCCAACTGGTCTGGCGAGTCGGCAGGATAGGTTAGTAAAGGATTGAGATGATGAAGAGGATTGTAATAGCAACGAAAAATAAAGGCAAACTTCGAGAGATGACGGAGGCTTTTTCTGATTTGCCGGTTGAGATTGTCTCTTTAGAAAAGTTCGGGAATCTTCCCGACGCTGTTGAAACAGGCAGTACGTTCGCTGAAAATGCCGAAATCAAGGCGAGGTTTTTTATGTCAAAAACAGGCTGCGCTTGTATTGCTGATGATTCCGGTCTTGAAGTTGATGCACTTGACGGAAAGCCGGGGGTCTACAGTGCAAGGTTTGCCGGTTTTCACGCTGATGACGGCACCAACAATCAAAAACTTATGGAAGAATTGGATCGCGTCGGCGTCAATGAGTCAAAAGCAGATTATCGCTGTGCCTTAGTATTCATAGACACCAACGGAGCCAAGCTGGAAAGTGAAGGCATTTGTCGGGGAATCATCAAAAAGACTGCCAAAGGTCAAGGCGGTTTCGGTTATGATCCCTATTTTTACATTGATGATAATAAAACTATGGCAGAGTTGACACTTGAAGAAAAGAATAAAATAAGTCACCGTGGTGCTGCATTGCGCCAAATGGTGGCTTTTTTGAAAGAATATCTAAAAAATTTCAGCGATATTTCAAATTAATTCACCAAGGAGAGTGGCAATGCGATGAATATAGGAATTATAAGCGATACTCACGGCAATTGGGCGGCAATAGACGAAGCATTGAACATTGCCAATAATATGGATATGTGGCTGCATTTAGGTGATTGCACGCCCGATGCCGAATATCTTGCCACGACTTACAATCTGCCGGTCTACGGTGTCGCCGGAAATTGCGACTGGCCGACGGGTGACACTTGTTATGAGAGGGTTATCGATATTGCCGGACATAAAATATTTATTACGCATGGTCACAATTACGGCGTTCGGTATACTCAAGAATACATTATGGAGGCAGCTCACAAGCACGGTGCTGATATAGCAATCTTCGGTCATACTCACATTGTTGAATATCTTTCTGGTCCGCCGGTGTTGCTGAATCCGGGTAGTGCTTCACGTCCTCGTGATGATGAAAGAAGTTCTTTTATGATCATGGAGCTTGAACCCGATATTGCTCCAAAAATTACTATCGTTCGTATGAAACGTGTAATATAATGTTGTGGATTTGTTAGAGGCATTTCAATGGGAATGCTTTTTTATTTGTCAAAAATCTTTCAAAATGCAAAAAGTATTTGAGATTATGAAAATTTTGTGATATAATGATTTCAAATCTAAGCTGAGGTGGACGATTTGATACCAAACAGAAATAAAGTGCAGAGTAATATCCGCTGGCTGGTTGTAGTTCTGCTGTTCGGAATCTTAATAGTTATTTGCCGCTACGCCTGGCTGCAGCTTGTACAGGGCAGCGAGCTGGCAGAGCGAATGCGTTATCAAGTCGGACAGGATTATTTAGTACAATCGCCGCGCGGTGCAATAATTGATCGCAATGGCAGGGAACTCGCGGTCAGCACAATGACAAAATCACTCTTTGTGGATCCGAATCATGTAGAAAATCCCGAAGAACTTGCCAGGGATCTGGCTCCTCTCGTCGGCAAGACTGAGCAGGAAATTTTAGACGATATCAGTGTAGGCGGCGGTTTTTCCTGGGTTAAGCGTCGCATGGAGCAGTCAGAGTATGAGGCGGTCAGAACTCTCATTCGTGAAAAAGACTATGCTGTCTGCTTGGGTTTTCGTGACGAGGCTAAGAGGTATTACCCCAACGATGTCCTTGCCGCCAACGTACTGGGTTTTGTCGGTACTGATGACAAGGGGCTTGACGGTATTGAGCAGGCTTTCGATAAATATATCAAAGGCGAAGTAACAGAATCATTCCTCTACACTGACAGACAAGATCGCCCGATTCTTGACTCTATCTTCGTTCGCCACGGCTATCAAGGCGATCTCTGCAAGACCATTCAGCTCACCATTGACAGTGCAATTCAGTTTATTGTTGAGCAGGAACTTGACCGAGCAATGGCTGAGAACTCCCCGCGTTCAATCACCTGCATAGTTATGGATCCCAAGACCGGCGAAGTCCTTGCAATGGCCTCAAGACCTTCCTACAATCCCAACCGTTTTTGGGACTACGATCAAGAGATATGGAAAAATCTTTCAGTATCGTTCATCTATGAACCCGGCTCTACCTTCAAGACCTTCACCACCGGTGCAGCCCTCCAAGAGGGGGTCGTCAGTCCGAATCAGATATTTGTCGACCCCGGCTATGTAATGGTCAGCGGCAAGAAAATCCAGAACTGGAACGGCGAGAGTTTCGGCACTGTCACCTTCACAGATGTTATTAAAAATTCACTTAACACCGGTTTTGCCCTCGTCGGTTTGGACTTGGGAGCCAGAAAGCTGACGGAATACGCCAAAAATTTCGGTTTTGGTGAACCGACGGGCATTGAGCTGCCAGGTGAATGCCGGCAAGGTGACCACGGTCAATGTCTATGCCGGTACGGTGAACGGAAGTGTCTTCGGCGGCGGCCTGGGACAAGCTCCTACGGTGGAACCTGCATCACCCGGTGTCGTAGCGCAGAACTTTGGTAATACGGCAGTTGTTGTAGAAAACAGTGACAACACCAAGGCAAATATTAATGAGGCCGTCTATGGCGGTGCTAATGTGAATGGTGTGCTGAAAGGCACGGCAACGGTTACGATATCTG
>CAJODU010000088.1:6622-13668 GCA_905233325.1 uncultured Selenomonadaceae bacterium | reverse complement strand
AATGCACTCTTCTGAAAGTACGAAACGTGTACCCATTTGGATACCACTTGCACCGAGAGCAAATGCCGCTGCCATACCTCGTGAATCAGCAATGCCGCCAGCAGCAATTACAGGGACTTCAACAGCGTCAACAACTTGTGGAATGAGTGGGAATGTTGCAATCTCACCGATGTGTCCTCCACTCTCGAGACCCTCCGCGATAACTGCATCAGCACCGCCTCTGACCAATCTCTTGGCAAGAGCAACTGACGCCACCACAGGAATGACTTTCGTGCCGATCTCTTTCAACGCCGGCATATACTCACCAGGATTTCCTGCACCGGTTGTCACGACAGGCACTCTCTCGTCAACGACAACCTGCATAACTTCCTTGACAAACGGGGACATCAACATAATATTAACACCGAAAGGCTTATCCGTCCAGCCTTTGCATTTTTGAATCTCTTTGCGGAGAATATCAGGCGGCATGTGTCCTGCACCAATCAGTCCGAGACCACCGGCATTAGACACGGCAGAGGCAAGTTCAGCCGTACCAATCCAAGCCATTCCACCTTGAAAGATAGGGTATTTAATTTTGAGCAATTTACAGATGACATTGTTTTCAAACATTAAATTTTGTCCTCCTTCACCGTGTCATCACTAATAATCAATATTTATCTATTCCATTTGATTTTTAACTTCTTCATTTTGCATTAATTCCAGAGCAGTCTTGATATGTCCCAAAACATTACTTTCAACATAATCATTCGCTGCACCTATCGCGCTGCAGATTGTCTTTGCGTCAGATGAGCCGTGACTTATCACACAGCAACCATTGACGCCCAGCAAAGGCGCACCGCCATATTCAGAGACATCAAGCCGCTTGCCAAGTTTCTTGAGGGTTGGTGTCAAGAGCAATGCTCCAACTTTAGCCGAAACACCGCCCTCATCGACGGCCTCTTTGATCAATTTGAGGATCATTCTGGCAAGACCTTCACCGAATTTTAGAACAACATTGCCGACAAAGCCGTCACAGACGACAACATCAAAATGACCATTAGGTATGTCACGACCCTCAGCATTACCTGTAAAATTTATCTTTTTCAGTTCCTTAAAGAGCTGATAAGCGGTTTTGACTTGCTCATTGCCCTTTGTCTCTTCCTCGCCGATATTTAACAGTCCGACTTTAGGGTTGGTTTTACCAAATACGTGTTCGGCATAGATTGATCCCATCATTCCAATTTGTACAAGATGCTCAGGCTTGCTGTCGACATTTGCACCGGAATCAAGGAGCAAAGTCACGCCCTTCGGCGTTGGTATAGGAGTGGCAATAGCCGGTCTGCCTATACCGTGGATTCTGCGCAAGATTAATTGTGCCGCTGCGACGGCTGCACCTGTACTACCTGCTGATAACACGGCATCACACATCTCAGCCTTGACAAGTTCCGTCGCCACAACAATCGAGGAATCTTTTTTATTTCTCACTGCGTCGGCGGGGTGTTCGCCCATTTCAACTACTTCCGTTGTATGGCGAATCGTAATAGGAAGTCGTTGCCAATCTTTTTCAGTTTCGAGGATTTCTTTGATTTTATTTTCGTCTCCGACCAGAACTATCTCACAAGGATATTTTTTTACTGCCTGAAGTGTTCCTTTGACGATCTGTTCCGGTGCATAGTCTCCACCCATTGCGTCGACTGCAATCTTCAACTTCAACGCTCCCTACATAAAAAGAGCAGGCAAAACCACCCGCCCAAATTCATTATCATCAAGCAGTTTCAATTTCTTCTCTGCCGTTGTAATAGCCACATTCAAGGCACACATGATGAGGTAATTTAGGTTCATGGCATCTTGGGCATTTTACATAATTCGGCACTTCCAATTTCCAATTTGCACGGCGACGATCGCGACGTGACTTGGATAATTTACGTTTTGGTGCTGCCATATCAATCCACTCCTATCTTCAATCAACTAATAAATTTTTCAGTGCCTCAAGCCTTGGATCTGCGACGAAACGATCACAGCTACATTCGCCTTCATTGAGATTTTTCCCACATATCGGACAAAGCCCCTTGCAATCCTCTTTGCAGAGATTTTGTATCGGTTGGGAAGCAATCAATGTATCACGAATCACATCAGTGAGATCGATCATATCGCCTTCTGCGTTACTCTTATCCAGTTCTTCATCAAACTCTGTTAAACATTCTTCAGAAGAAGGCTCAAGGCAACGATCGCAAATAAAAGACTTTCGATATTTTATAGTACCTTTGACATTGAACAATTTGCCGCCGTCAGTAAGTTCTCCGTTTACTTCAACGTCACCTTCAAAATTACTTCCATTGGTTTCCTCGTTCAAGTCTAACTTATCAGCACTAACTCTAAAATGGAATGGTGCGGAACCATTCTTTAAAATTTGCACTTTGAACATTTTACAACACCAACACTATCGTGTCAAGATTTAAGTCAAACAATTTTAGTAAAATGATAAAATTTTTAATGAACTATGGTAGCATTAAATTTTTCAATCATTTTAATCGGCTTGTATGACTCTTTAGCCTTGCGAAGTCCCTCAAGCCCCATATCTTCTTCACGATTGATGTATTTCATGTTTGACCATTCATGCGCAACGAAACCTTGATTAATTGCCGGATAGGCACCGCGAATGTCAGGATCAGCTTTCTCAACGTGAATGACTGCGGTATCATCATTTAGTTGCTCGCCAAATGTGAAGGCTATAATTTTATCATTTAATTTGATTGCGCCGCCTTTTACTTTAAAATCAGTAAAGTTATCAAAAATTTCATGAATGGCCGCCTGCTCATAACAAAGAAGCGGATCATTAGGAAATTCTTTTCGATGAATTTCATACCAACGATTGAGTTCTTCATGACATTGAGGAATTATATCCTCCGTTATCGGCAGATACTCAGCATTGGGATAATCCTTGCGAAAAGCATTCAAATGATTTTTTTTACTGTGAAATTTTCTACCGGATAAATTTATCAAATCATCAGCCAGATAAACGTAGTTGAAACTGTCCCTGTCTGCCTCAATGTTAAATTTTGCATGAGGATATTTTTCAAGCTCTTCTACAAATTTCTTTTCAAGAGTTACAAATTTAAATTCCTTGTTGCCCTTGTGAGCTTCTCCCCACTCCAAAAGTTTGGTTATAGATTCCTGCATTTTTTCAGGAGTACCGATTGGCTGCCAAGCACCTAAAGTACTTTTATTTGATGAGCTGATATATAACACATCATCTTCAAATGCGAATTGAATATTAAACAATACTCGCCACATATACAAATTCGTAAAAGTGTATTCAGCATTCTCATAATATTGAGATTTAAAAGCCTTGTCAAAAATCGGTTTATCTTCTTTCTCTATATCTTTAAATTCTATGATGTTCACTACCTTTCCTTATCAACATATCCGATAATTAAAATATCATTGTCTATGAGTTCAGTCGTCACATCTTTGAGCATGACGGCATTTTTCAGACTATCGAAGCCATTTCCTTCAACCGGAGTGAGGGCAGAGCGACCACCGATTATTTTAGGTGCAATGAAGGCGTAAACTTTGTCAATGAGATTTGCTTCAATCATTCCAAAATTTAAAGTACCGCCGCCTTCAAGTAAAACAGAAGTAATTTCACGTTTAGCAAGTTCATTCATCAAGATGTTTAAATCAACTCGCTCACCGTCACCGGCAAAGATAATTTCAATGCCCGATTTTTTTAAAGCATTGACTCTCTCTTTCGGTGCATTATCAGTGACGGCGATGATTGTTTTTGTCTGATGATTCGTCACGACATTGGAGGCTAAAGGCGTTCTTGCCTTGCTGTCAACTACGATTCTGATCGGATTTTTTCCGTTGTCGATTCTGGTTGTAAGCATAGGATTATCTTTCAAGACTGTCTCTATGCCGACCATAATGGCGTCATTAATGTCTCTCAATTCGTGAACTCTTTGACGTGAAACCTCTGAGGTTATCCACTTAGACTGACCTGTTGCAGTTGCAATCTTACCGTCAAGCGACATGGCAGTCTTGAGTGTAACGAACGGCTTACCTGTAGTTACCCACTTGATGAAAACCTCATTGAGTGTACGAGCCTCAGCTTCGCAGAGACCGACTTCAACTTCAATACCTGCGTCTTTGAGAATTTGGAAACCGCGACCGGCTACCTTGGGATTGGGATCACTCATTGCGACAACAACTTTTTTAATACCTGCCTCAACGATTGCATTTGCACAAGGCGGCGTCCTGCCGAAGTGTGAGCAGGGTTCCAGCGTTACATAGAGAGTTGCACCCTTGGCGAGCTCACCTGCCATATTGAGAGCGTGAATCTCAGCGTGAGGAGTTCCTGCTTGACGATGCCACCCCTCCGCGATGATTCGATCGTCTTTAACGATAACAGCACCGACAAGAGGATTGGGCGAAGTGCGTCCTTTAGCATTTGCAGCAATCCTCAGTGCCTCTTGCATATAATCTGTATCTGTCATTTTGTCGCCTGCTCATAAGTATAAGCCGCTTTGATGATTGTTGCCTCATCAAGTGCCCTGCCGATAAGTTGGAATCCTATTGGGAGTTTATTACTCGTCATGCCACAAGTTACGCTGATACCCGGCAGACCTGCAAGGTTGAGTGGGACAGTGCAAATATCCTGCAAGTACATCTGCAGAGGATCAGAGATCAGCTCTCCGATTTTAAAAGCCGCCGTCGGAGCAGTCGGAGCGAGAATCACATCAACATCTTTGAAGGCCTCAGTGAAGTCACGCTGAATGAGTGTACGAACTTTGAGAGCCTTGAGGTAATAAGCATCATAGTAACCGGCACTCAGAGCATAGTTGCCGATCATAATCCTGCGCTTGACTTCCTCACCGAAGAGCTTGCTGCGGGTATTCTTCATCATATCGACGACATCAACGCCCTCAACACGCTCGCCGTAACTCACGCCGTCATAGCGTTCAAGATTGGTTGCCGCCTCAGCAGGAGCAATCAAGTAGTAAGTAGAGATTGCTACATCAGTATGAGGAAGAGATATTTCAGTCAAAGTCGCACCGAGTTTTTCGTAAGTCTTAGCCGCCTCTCTGATAGCTTTTTCAACTTCAGAATCCATACCCTTGACAAAATATTCTTTAGGCAGACCTATTTTCAGACCCTTGACATCAGCAACAAGGGACTTCGTAAAATCAGGAACGGCAGCCGTTGAGGAGGTGGAATCCATTTCATCATAGCCGGCTATAATGTTGAGGACGTGAGCGCAGTCAGTGACGTCCTTGGTGATGGGGCCAATCTGATCAAGGCTTGAGGCATAAGCGACGAGACCATAGCGCGATACCCTGCCATAGGTTGGCTTGAGACCGACGACGCCGCAGAATGAGGCAGGTTGACGAATGGAGCCGCCGGTATCAGAGCCGAGAGCATAAATTGCCTCATCGGCCGCAACAGCCGCTGCAGAGCCGCCACTGGAGCCACCGGGTACACGTTCAAGATCGTGAGGGTTGTGAGTGACGTGAAAACCTGAATTTTCCGTTGAGCCGCCCATTGCAAATTCGTCCATATTTGCCTTGCCGAGTACAACGGGATTGACGGCGTTGAGTTTAGTCATAACAGTCGCGTTGTAAGGCGGCACAAAATTCTCAAGGATCTTTGACGCGCAGGTTGTCTTGATACCCTTAGTGCAAATATTATCTTTGATTGCGCAAGGTATACCGGTTAAAATCCCTATCTCTTCACCGTTGGCAATCTTGCCGTCAACGATTTTAGCAGAATTTAAGGCTTTATCTTTCGTCAACGTGACATATGCACCGATATTTTTTTCTGTCTCGTCAATCTTTTTAAAAATTTCTTCCGTCAACTCGACAGCAGAGATTTTCTTATCTGTCAACATTCCGTGCAATTCGTGTGCGGTTTTACCCTTCAATTCCAAATTTATCACCTTCAATTTAATTTTTCGACAAAAAACGATTATCATCTATTACTAAAATACAAAGATTTTTTCTAAATTATTTTATAAAATCAAGGCGTTTTTGCCTTTCTAGTTGCCGTTGACCTCACTTTGACTAACAAGGTTATTTTGTAAGAATTGCGCCACTTCCGCACCGCTCTCCTTGTACATATGTGAATAGACCTTCAAGGTTATGTCCGGCGACTTATGCCCCAGCCTCTTGCTGATTAAGGTTATCGGAAAACCCTTATGTATCAGCAGACTTGCGTGAGAGTGGCGGAGGGCGTGTATGCGGATAAGTTTTAATCCTGCCTTAGCCGCATAACTTTTGAGAACTCTCGACAGCGAACTGGATCTGTCACTTCGTCAAGGCGGTTGATATAATCCTTGACTTCTAGCATTACTGCAGGCGGCATATCAACTACCCTCACGCTGTATTTAGTTTTCGGCGTGGTTATTTCTCCGTTGATTTGCATTTTACTTTTTGTTATGCTTATTTGATTCTTCACAAAGTCAAAATCTCCTGCATTGAGGGAAGAAGTTCTCCTACCCTCATATCGCTGTAGAACAGCAACAGAAAACAGAGCTTATGCCTCGGGTTTTTGACAAAGGTCATAATATCTTAGCGGCACTTTGCTGATATAGATGATACTCACGGTTGACGGAGCCGCCAGGTGTGACAGGCTTGACAGTTGCGATAAGCCGCGAGGTTCAATAAAAAAATATCGGAGGTTGATTTAGATGAAATTTTCAGTCGGCAGGAATGACTTTTTGAAGGCACTGAACACGGTTTCTAATAAAATCGAACAAATTTGTGCAAGAGTTGAAAGAGCTGACTTAATCAATGAGAAATTCTGCTTAAATTTTGCAAACTGCTGTTTATGAACACTTATTCTGGAAATTGATTTTCCTGCTTTTTTTCAAAAGGTATTGACTTTATTTAAAAAAGTTGTATAATAATTTGCGTCGGGGGCGTAGCTCAGCTGGGAGAGCACCAGGTTCGCAATCTGGGGGTCGAGGGTTCAATCCCCTTCGTCTCCACCAATAATGCAAATGATTTGTATGTTCTGTGTATACAATTGAATAAATCTTTGAATCGATTCGTAAATTGATTCATTTTTTT
>CAJODU010000088.1:0-6589 GCA_905233325.1 uncultured Selenomonadaceae bacterium | reverse complement strand
TAACGAAAAACTTTTATTGCAATTCATTTCCTTATAATTTTATAAAACGTATGTGGTTTTATTGTTTTCTTCACTTGCATTAATGCTGAACAAATGAGATAATATAGACAAAAAATTTTTGAAAGAGTTGATTATATTGCAGGCAGAAGAAATTTTGACTCTTGGAATTGAAACGAGTTGCGATGAGACGGCGGCTTCAGTGATAAAAGGAGGCAGAGAGATATTGTCAAATATCATATCAACGCAAATACCTCTGCATCAAAAATTTGGCGGCGTCGTGCCGGAAATAGCCTCACGCAAGCACATTTTAAATATAATGCCGGTTATCGATGAGGCTGTAAGGTCGGCAGATATGGAGCTTAAAGATATAAATCAAATCGCAGTGACGTATGGACCGGGGCTTGTCGGGGCACTGTTGGTTGGTGTCTCGGCTGCGAAGACTTTATCTTTTGCCCTTGATGTGCCGCTCATTGCCGTCAATCATCTTGAAGGTCACATATTCGCCAATTTCTTGACACACACCGAACTTGAGCCGCCATTCCTCGCGTTGATAGTCTCCGGCGGACATACGGCATTGATAAAGATGAATAATTACAATAATTTTGAAATGCTCGGACAGACGCGAGACGACGCTGCCGGTGAGGCTTTTGATAAGATTGCTCGCGTTATGGGGTTACCCTATCCAGGTGGGCCCGAAATTGACAAGCTGGCAAAAATCGGCAATGCTGAGGCGGTAGACTTCCCCATAGCTAAGGTTGACGATTATGATTTCAGTTTCAGTGGCTTGAAGTCTGCGGTCTTGAATTATTTGAACTCGGCAAAGATGAAGGGCGAGGATATCAACAATGCTGATGTTGCCGCGAGTTTCCAGAAAGCTGTCATTGATGCACTAGTTGAGAAAACTATCCACGCTGCCGGTGAGTTTAATTTTAATAAGATCGTGCTGGCGGGCGGAGTTGCTGCCAATTCCGCACTTGAATCAACATTAAGGTCTAAATGTGAACAAAAAGGATTTAACTTTTACTATCCGTCAAAAATCCTCTGCACCGATAATGCCGCAATGATAGCTTGTCGCGGATACTATCAATCACTGAAAAAAGATTTTGCAGACGACAGACTCAACGCTGTACCGGGATTAGGACTTTTGGCATGAGTGAAGAGAGATTGCAAAAAATATTGAGCCGCGCAGGTATAGCTTCAAGAAGAGCCGCCGAACAGATAATATTAGACGGCCGCGTAACTGTAGACGGTAAAATAATAACCGAGTTGGGAGCAAAATTTGATATTAATATCAATAAAATCAGCGTTGATAATAAGCCAATTCCCCTCACTGAAGAAAAAATCTATATTTTGCTCAACAAGCCGCAGAATGTCCTATCCTCAGCAAAAGACGATAGAGGGCGTACAACCGTTGTAGATTTGATCAACGATGTCAACGAAAGAATCTATCCCGTTGGTCGCTTAGATTATGATACTGAAGGCTTGATTCTATTGACCAATGACGGCGAGTTGATGAATTCACTTCTGCACCCGAAATATCAAATTAATAAAACATACCTTGCAAAAGTGACAGGCAACGTTACTAAAGATAAATTGTATAAATTGCAAAACGGTATTCAGCTTGATGACGGCTTGACTGCTCCGGCTATCGTCCGCGTTGTCGGAAAATCCAACACAGAGGCAAAAATTGAAATTACAATTCACGAGGGCAGGAACAGGCAAGTAAGGCGAATGTTTGCCGCTATTGATTGTGAAGTCAAAAAGTTAAAGCGAATCAAATTTGCTAATTTAACAATTCACGATCTAAAAATCGGACAGTATCGTCGATTAACTGAAGCAGAATTGGAAAATCTTTATCAAATGGCAGGATTGAAACGATGAAACGAGTTATAGTAATAGGCGGCGGTGCGGCAGGAATGATGGCGGCAATACAAGCAGCAAAAGTTGGAGCAAGTGTATTACTCCTCGAAAAGACCAACCGCCTCGGCAGGAAGTTAAGTATAACCGGCAAGGGTCGCTGCAATATCACAAATGCGGCGGATATACAGGAGATCATAAAGAACATTCCGGGCAATGGAAAATTTCTCAACAGCGTACTTAGAGCCTTTAACTCAACGGACGTGATCAATTTTTTTGAGAGTATTGGCGTTAAGACTAAAGTGGAGCGCGGCAACCGTGTATTTCCCGAAAGTGATAAAGCTGCCGACGTTGTAAATGCCTTAATTGCTCAAATGCAAACGCTTGGCGTTGAGATAAGGACAAGTGCAAGGGTAACGGATATTTTAACTAAAGCTGAGAGGGTCATAGGGGTTGAAGTTGGCGACAAAATTGAGAGTGCCGATTCGGTGATATTGGCGGTTGGCGGTGCTTCATATCCTGCAACCGGTTCTACCGGCGACGGTTTTAAAATGGCTGAGAATCTCGGACATACCGTCACAAAGATATTGCCGGCACTTGTACCGCTTGAGACGGAAGAAAGTTTTGTAAAAGACTTGCAAGGACTATCTCTGCGAAATGTAAGAGTTACACTGTTGGCGGACAATAAAAAAATCACCGAAGAATTTGGTGAAATGCTGTTCACTCATTTCGGCGTATCTGGTCCAATAGTTTTGACACTGAGTCGGAAAGCGGCTTTCTTACTTGATGAAGGTAAATTCGTTGAACTTTCCATAAATCTCAAGCCGGCACTGACACCTGAGCAACTTTCCGCAAGGGTGCTGCGGGATTTCGAGAAGTATAAACGAAAATCAATAAAAAATGCCCTCATTGATCTGCTGCCCTCTTCCTTGATACCGATCGTTTTGGATCTTGCCTATATCGACGAGGAGAAACATATCGACACGGTGACACAAGCCGAACGCAGAAGATTAATCGAAACGCTGCGAGGTTTCAGACTAACTATAACGAAGACCCGCCCTATTGATGAGGCAATCGTGACGGCGGGCGGTATCTCAACAAAAGAGATCAATCCCAAGACAATGGAGTCTAAACTGATACAAGGATTATTCTTTGCAGGTGAAGTGATTGATATTGACGGCTTTACCGGCGGCTTTAATTTACAGGCAGCTTTCTCAATGGGTAATGCCGCCGGACGATTCAGTAGTATATAATCAATCAAAACTAAAAAAATTTTTCCAAAGTAATATCTCCAGGCTACCTTGGAGTATTTTTTTATTGCTATAATATCGTTATTCAATTTGATTTGCTCAATTTCCGCTCTCTCTCGTAAACAGCGTCTAGCGTAATGTTGACAATATCTTTACCCATATCGCTCAAACCAAGATATTTTTGTACCTGCGACTGAACCTGAGGATTGACTTCAGAAATACTTGTCTCTATCTCCGTCTCATCTTTGCCGAGAATATAGTCAGCCGTGACTCCAAATAAAGCCGACAGTTTTTCCAATTTACGAATCGGCTTACTGACTCCATTTTCATATTGATTATATGCAGCACGAGTGACACCTAAATACTCTGCAACCTTTTTCTGAGATAAGCCTTTGGTCTCTCGCAATATCCGTAAGCGATAAGCGGTAATGTTCATAAAAAATCTCTCCTTATCAATATTATAGTTGAAGATAAATTATTAGATAGACGTAAATTTAATTTGACTATATATTGACAAGAAAGTTTAATTTACTTATAATGTTTTTGAATTTTGAAAGGATTTATACAGACATGATAGGAGGCTTTGAATTGCAGAAAAAAGATGATAATAATTCAAATGGACTCTTGGAACTTTTCGCCGGGCTTTTTGGTGAAATGTTCGTAAAATTCTTCGTTGAAATTTTTGTCAGATATATTTTGCCTGCTTTCATTGTTATTATATTCGTCATTATTGTAATTATGTATTTAATCATGAAATAGGATAATGATATGTCAGCTTTAATAGGTGGACTCATAGGCGGTCTGTTTAAATTGATTTTAAAATTTATCATTAGTATTCCGATTGTAATAATTGGCGAATTAATTAAATGGATGTTCAAATGAATTTTAAATGGAGGAATCAAGCATTATGAGCGTTTGGTCAAGGATTACACCTGAAAAGGAAAAGTCAGCAGAAGAACAAGTCAAAAATAACCAAAAATCTAAACAGCCGGAGATAGAATTTTTTCCTGAGGAGCCGAAATATACTTTTGATGAGATCATTCTGCCGCAATCAGTGAAAGATAAAATTCTTGATGTTGCCAACTACGCTGAAAACAGTCGCAAGGTCTTCGAGGATTGGGGTTTGCAAACAGTTTATAATCAATCTAAACGCATTGGCATAAATCTCTACGGTGCACCGGGTACAGGTAAGACGATGGCTGCTCATGCAATCGCGAATCATCTTGGACGTAAAATTCTTGCTGTCAACTATGCTGACATTGAGTCAAAATATGTTGGTGAAACTCCTAAAAATATTCGTAAGGCATTTGAAGCAGCAAAGGCAACAAATAGTATATTATTCTTTGACGAGGCGGACGCAATCCTCAGCAAACGCGTCACAAATATGTCAAGTGCCACTGATGTCAGCGTCAACCAGACACGCTCCGTCATGCTGATGGTTATGAATGATTATCAGGACTTCATCATCTTCGCGACGAATTTTATCTCCAATTTCGATCCTGCCTTCATGCGCAGAATCTCAACTCATATTGAATTTAAATTGCCCGATCTTGAGTGTCGAAAGAAAATTTGGCAGCATTACATTTTGCCAACAATGCCGAATAATATTGATATTGATGAACTCGCAGGAAAATATGATAATCTCAGCGGAAGTGACATTTCCAATGCAGTGCTGATGGCAGCTTTCAAAGCGGCACGTCAAGGTGCGGAACTTGTCGACAAGAAATATGTATTTGAAATGGTTGAGGAGACCTTGGCAAGCAAGAACGCCAATAAAGGCGTCACTGTTGAGAAACGTGAAGTCACTGAGGAATACGTCAAGGAACAAGTTGCTCAAGGTAAAGGCAATATAATTGAAAAGGATAGCGGCATCGGCAGCAACGAAGGAAGTGATTAAGAATGATTCCTGTTTTGATTGGTACAGCGGTTGTAGCCGCTGGTGCCGCTGCTCTCAGTGGTGATGATTCAGACAAAAATTTTGAACCCACAGAAAAGCACGAAGTCTCTGAACAGTATGTCAAGAAATGCTTAAAAAATGCTGGTAAAGAATATCGCACTTATTTTAAAACCAACTACTCTACAAATACATCTGCCAGCAATTTCAATGTAGATTTTGAAAGAATTGAGAAAAAACTGAAAATGCCGCGAAAAAGTAATGATGCCATTAAAGCTGAATTAAATTCAATCGAATGGCGAGCAAAACAACGACGTGACGCTATAGCAATGAACTTTATTGCATTTTATTATAACAAAGTTCACTGCAATCAAGATGCAGACAGATGCTATAAAATGGCTGTCGCATTTGGTAAATGATATAATTTCAGATTAATTAAATGGAATAGGAGTGATTTTAATGGTACCTGTTTTAGTTGCTGCGGCGGTAGCTGCTGCTGGTGGTACTGCCTACTATGTGTACAAGCATTGGGACGAAATTTGCAGTTGGTTCTCAAGTTTTTTGACAAGTTTAAAGGAAAAAGTTGCAAATGCGATGAGAGGCATAGCTCATGCTGCCGTTATCGTCGGTGAAAAGCTCAAAGATGGCTATGCTGCAATCAAACATAAGCTCTTTTATAAAGAAGAAGGTAAGTGGATTGAAGAAACCACAAAACGTCAAGTTGAGGAAAGTCAAGTACCACCATATATCCGTGCTAAGATTGCTCAACAAGAAGCTGATATCAGCAAGGAAATGGAACAAGAATTGCAAATGTCACTTGAATATTGAGCGGACGCTGAAGTCCTAGAAGAGGAACGTCAAAACCTTTGTTTCTTCATTGTACCAGCTTTGACAACAAGATAGATAATTATCTTTAAATTTATTATAGTAGGAGATGATAGATTATGATGATTAACGGAATGGACGCTTCAACAGCAACTAGTGTTGGCAAAAAAGTGCTGATTGAGATGATTGAGGATTTGATCTCTGAAATTCGTCCGACTATGAGCGTTGAAGAACTTCAGAGAGTTTACACAAAAAGCATTGATGAAGTCATTCTTAAAGAAGAAGATAGCAGCCATACCAAATATGTTGGTGGTGAGTTTAGCTTGAATTACATTGATGATAAAAGCTATAACTGCGCCTATCGTCTCTTTTTCCAAGGTGAAGATAAGAAACTGTATGAAATCTCTGCTAAAAGCAAATCCCTCGATAGTTATTATCTTTCAATGAGCGTCAGGGGTGAACTCAAAACGGTACAAACTATCAAATTTGAGATTCCAGAGCCATCAGCAGAAGCAAGAGACAAATATAATCGCAAGAGCTTTATTAAATAATGTTTTTTTCGATATAAAAGGTGAGACAATGCTTAATGATTTGAGAAATTCTTCAAAAGAGATTAAGCCTAGTCTCACCTTAATTTGTTTAATGTTGACAGGAGAATATGATTATGCCTGTAATTTTAACAAAAAATTTACAGAAAAAATTAGATAAAATTAAGCTCTTCAATGGTATAGAAAAATATATCAATGACTACTACAAGCCTGTT
>CAJODU010000087.1 GCA_905233325.1 uncultured Selenomonadaceae bacterium | reverse complement strand
ACGCCTGTGGAGACTATGTAAGACGCAACCTCGGTGCAACAGTCGTTGAAGCAGGAAGCTCCGACCTCAAACGCGTAGCGTTAGGTCGGAGTACTTCACCAGGCTGGTATAGCCGTCAAATTGATGAAACTAATCGTCTTGTTTACCGTATGCCCGATGAAAACACGATAGAAATATCGCAATGCAAAACTCACTACGAGTAGCAAACGAAAAAATCACAAGTTCGCAAGGATCAGGAGGTGGAAGTGCAATATGGACGAGCGATTAAATTGGCTGGCACTTGCGGATAAGTTTGCCTCCGACGGCGATCCCCGTGCTATGAGGGCTTGTGCAAGAGAACTCTTTGAACTCAATAAGAACAAGGCAGACGGTCCCGCTGTTATGGCTGAGGCTGCACTTTACCTCGGCAAACTCGATGAGGCTGAGGTTTTGGCTCAATCTGCCTTGGAGCTTGAACCTCACCACTTGCGCGGACGCTTGATTCTCGGTGCCGTCGCGGCGGAGCGGTTTGAACTCAAAGAGGCTCTAAATCTACTCAAAGGTGTTGCTGATGAGGCTAAGAAGAGTATAACCAGCTTTGACGCCTTCATACAAAAAAATCGCCTCAAATTCGCCTTCAATCGACAAGAGAAGACCGAAGAGGATTTGAAACTTCAACACCAAATAGAGACTGAAATATCTCTAATGCAGAATATGCTTTACAAGGCTTTGAGCTGGGTGTCAAATGATCTCTACCTTGTCGGCGACACAGAGGCCGCCGCCGAGTCTCTCTATGAGGCAAGTGATTTGACAGATGATAATGAACGTGCCGCCGAACTTTACAGCAAGCACCTCTTTCTGAGGAATTATCGCGACCTGTCGCCGACTTACAGCAAAGAGCTTGCCAAGAAGTATCAAGACTTCTATGAGAGTATCACGCCCTATGCTTACGATAACACCAAGCCCGTCTTTGATAAGAAAATCCGAATAGGCTATCTATCGCCGGACTTCCGACGACACGCCGTCGCTAACTTTATACTGCCATTTCTGCGAGACTTCGACGCTGACAGATTCTCCGTCACCTGCTACCACACCGGCAAGATTGATGCCGTGACGGACAGGCTCAAGCGTCACCACGTCTCTTGGAAAGACCTCAGCGGCAGGACGGCAAGGACGGCTGTCAGGCTTATTGCTGAAGATCATCTTGATATTCTTGTCGATCTGTCGGGGCACTCGCAGGGGAGCTGTCTGCCGATTATGGCCTACAAGCCCGCACCTGTGCAGATCTCCGCGATTGGCTACACGGCGACAACCGGCCTCACCGCTATGGACTACTTCCTCTCCGATATGACTTGTCTGCCCGGTCTTGAAGAGTCTGTCGGCTTCACTGAAAAGATTTTACGCCTACCCCATTGCCACCTGAGCTACGCCCCCGGTATTGTCCGTGATATGCCCGCCGCCGGTATTCAAGCCCCCGTACTGCGGAATGATTATATAACTTATGGTTGCTTTAACAACTTCGCCAAGGCTTCCGATGATGTCCTCTATCTCTGGCGGGCGATTCTGGAACAGGTGCCGGACTCTATCCTTGTCCTCAAGAATAAAATCTGTTCCATTCCGTCAGGGCGTGAACTTTGACTTGAGCGACTCAAAAATATGAGTTTCCCGCTTGACAGAATTGAGTTGCGTCCCTACAGTCCCGACTACTTGGAGCAGTACCGTGACATTGACGTCGCTCTGGACACCTTCCCCTACAACGGCGGCTTGACTACCTGCGAGGCTCTGTATATGGGTGTGCCGGTTGTGACGCTCAGAGGCAAAAGCCACGGTGCACGCTTCGGAGCAAGTATCTTGACTAATGCCGACGTGTGTGAACTGATTGCCCGCAACCCTATGGAATACGTCAAAAAGGCCGTACAGCTCGGCAAGCGCAAGGAATTGATTGCGGGCTACCACGCGGGACTTCGTGAGCATTTGTTGAAGTCGCCGTTAATGGACAGCCGGCAGTATATGCACGAGGTCGAGAAATGCTACCTTGAGGCTTGGAAGGCTTATTGTGAAAGACCTCAACGGAAACGTAGACGGCAATTCAATCTGAACTGACAGGACTTTACGCCGTCTAAATCTTGTGCATAACATCAAAAATGTCTTGGTGTTGGGTTTTGATCTCGACGCCTATTTCTTCACCCTGCTCTTTGAGTGCCTTTTGAAGATCAACAAGCTGAATCTTGCTCTCACTCGCCTCAGCAAGCAGAATCATATTAAAAAAACCGTCCATAATATTCTGATTGATGCTCAAAATATTCACGTTGTTGTCAGCCAAAATCTTTGTGACCGCCGCGATAATGCCGACGCGATCTTTACCGACAACCGTTACAACCAACTTCATATTAATCCCTCCAATGTTCCTCTACTTTACGATTTCGGCGACCGTTGCATTTGCCGCCTTGACTAAATCCGCCGGCGACAAGATCAACTGCTCACCGCGAACTCCGGCACTTATTGAAATCTTTTCTTGATCCATTGCCTTGCTGTCAAGGTAAACGGGATAAGCCTTCTTCGCACCCAGCGGACTGCACCCGCCGCGAATATAGCCGGTCAGCGGTTGCAGCTCCTTGAGGTGGATCATCTCAACGCTCTTATTGCCGCTCACCTTCGCCAAGGCTTTAAAATCGACTTCATCAGCACCGTTGATGACTGCCATTATCACGCCGCTCTTGTCGCCGCGTGCCACAAGGGTTTTAAAAATCGTCTTAATGTCCAGCCCCATAGTCTCGGCAACGTGGACGGCAGACAGATCCTCTTCATCGACCTCATAAGTCTTGACCTCATAGCTGATTTTGAGGTTGTCGAGTATCCTTGCGGCGTTTGTTTTTTTGATTTTCTTCACAATATCACCTTCAGAATCATTATACACAACGATTTTAGCAAAATTTACCCGTGCTGTAAAGTCAATTCTTTGATATAATGTCAGGTGAGATATTTTGATTGGGGTGATTCGATGTTTACGGGAATTATTGAGGAGCTTGGGACTTTTGGCGGTCTCTCCGGCGGCAGGATTTTTATTAAATGTCAAAAGGTGATTGAAGATGTCAAAGTCGGCGACAGCATAGCCGTCAATGGTATTTGTCTTACAGTGACGACTTTCACGGACAGCAGTTTCACCGCTGACGTAATGCCTGAGACTATCAAGCGGACTTCTCTGGATAATCTGAAAACCGGCGATGTCGTCAATCTTGAGCGGGCGTTGAGGCTCAGTGACAGGCTAGGCGGTCACATTGTCAGCGGCCACATTGACGGCGTCGGCAGGATTAAATCAATGAAAAACGACGCCAACGCCATTATTGTGACGGTTGAGGCTCCCAAGGAATTGTTGAGGCAGATTGCCGCGAAGGGCTCCGTCGCTCTTGACGGAATGAGCTTGACTGTAGTCGATGTTGATGATCGCACTTTCTCCGTGTCGCTGATTCCTCACACTCGCGACGTGACGAACTTCAAAATCAAAAAAGTCAATTCACCGATCAACATTGAAACCGACGTACTTGCAAAATATGTTGAGAGATTGCTCACCGGCAAGCCAACGGGACTCACTAAAGATTTTCTGGCGGCAAACGGTTTTATTTGACAGTCAAGGCTATATTTGATATTATTAATATGTTGATAAATCAGACGCGTTTAGAGGAGTGACCACCTTCGTGATACAGAAGACTTACAAAATCAAAAACAAAGCTGACTTTGTGACTTGGCTTTCAGATATAAAAATGAGCAAAGAATATCAAAATGCCTACAGTGTACTAATTAAAGGCCTAACCGCCCAATTTATGGATTACGATATAATGGACGCTCACGATAAAATAGTAGAGGCTCTCCCCAAGGCCACGGTTGTCGGTATGTCGCTGACCGGCTTCGGTCGACGCAACTTCAACAAAATCACCAATGCCACAAGGTACTTTCAACGCTATGTGATAGCCTCCTGCGTCTTCTTCGACAAAACCGACATAACCCTAATCGAATGTGGCAGTGAAATGCTTGATAGTGGGGAAATAGTCCCTTACATCAGACATCGCCTCAAAAAGATTCCCAACATTAAAGCCGTTGAGGTTATGTCTACCGGTAAAACTCGCTATCATACCTCATTGCTTGAAGATATTTCGGTCGGTTATGAAGATATTCCCTTCTTCGGTGCTGAGGCGGGAGTGATAGTAGAACAAAGTGCAGACTGTCATTTAAAAAGTATGCTCAGCAATATATCAGACGATAAAGTCAAGCAATACATAATCGGCAACAAATACAATACTGACGGCGTGTTGTTGATTGTATACAGCAGCACGGCTCTGCAGGTCTTTTCTGAATATAATCTCGGCTGGAAACCGCTCGGCAAGGAAATGACAATCACCAAAACCGTTGGCAGCACCTGCATTGCCGAGATTGACGGTATCCCTGCCGCAAAGATTTATAAGGATTATCTGAATGTCAATCCCGATGAATATTTTTTGATGAATATTTGTGAATTCCCAATGTTGATAGTGAGGAATGGTTTCACTTTTGCAAGAGTGCCGCCGATGTACGACGACAACGGCTGGCTGTATTGCGGTTCCGGCATTTACGAGGGTGAAAAAGTTCGCCTTTCCTATGCAAATCCTCAAGAGGCCTTGAGTGAGACTTTCCAGACCAGCGAAAAGATGAGGAAGTTCGGACCGGAAGCGGTTTCACTATATATATGCGGTTCCCGTTCCATATTCTTGGGCGAATATTCTAAGGAAGAAATAGAATATTTTAAGAGATTCAGACCGGAAGTCGCCTATTGCTACGGTGGTGCAGAGATTTACAGGTATCACGGACAAGGCGGCGTTTTGAACAGTTCCGTCATTTCTGTCGGTATGCGTGAGGCTGATGAGCCGCTTGAACTGTCTTCCACATATGATGAGAGCAAACATTATTACTATCAAAATCACGTTATACCCCTCATTGATCGTCTTGCCACATTCTTGAAGGCCACCACCGATGAACTCAAGGATTCAAATTACAAATTTAAAAAAGCCGCGCAGGAGGCAGAGGCGGCAAATAAAGCAAAATCTCAATTCCTCAGCAATATGAGCCACGAGATCCGCACGCCTATCAATGCTATTCTTGGAATGAATGAGATGATCTTGCGCGAGTGCAGGGACAGCACTATCCTTGAGTATGCTGAAAATATCCGCAACGCCAGCAACAGTCTCCTTGGTCTCGTCAATGATATTCTTGATTTCAGCAAGATTGAGGCAGGAAAAATGGAGATCATTCCCGTTGAGTATGCTTTGAGTTCTCTGCTGAATGATTTAGTAAATATGATTCAGAAACGCGCCGCCGACAAAGGGCTTGAATTTATCATTGACACCGATCCCGATCTGCCCACAGTTCTCTTCGGTGACGAGATTAGAATCAAGCAGATTGTTACAAATATCCTCACCAACGCCGTCAAATACACCGAAAAAGGTTCAGTCAGGCTGGTGCTCGGTTATGAAATTACCGCCGAGGACAGCATACTGCTCAAATTCAGCGTCAAAGATACGGGAATTGGTATCAAGCAGGAGGACATATCCAAACTCTTCAGTGCTTTTGAGAGGATTGAGGAAAAGCGCAATCGCAATGTTGAAGGCACAGGGCTTGGAATGAATATCACTCAGCAGCTCCTGAGGCTTATGGGCTCCAAACTTGAAGTGGACAGCGTTTACGGTGAGGGCTCCAACTTCTCTTTTGCCGTTGAACAGAAAGTTATGAATTGGCAGCCTATGGGTGATTTTGAAGAAACTTACAGGCACAACTTGTCGCAGCGTGAAACCTACCACGAAAAATTCACGGCACCGAGTGCAAAGATACTCGTTGTTGATGATACTGTAATGAATCTCACTGTTGTCAAAGGTCTGCTCAAGCAAACTCAAATACAGATATTCACGGCGGAGAGCGGCTACGAATGTCTCCACCTCGTCACTAAACAGAAATATGATATAATCTTCCTTGATCACAGAATGCCGGGGATTGACGGTATTGAGACTCTGCAGAAGATGAAAAAGCTGCCTCACAACCTCAACAATGATACGCCTGTCATTTCGTTGACTGCCAACGCCGTCAGCGGTGCTCGTGCCGAATATATGAAAGCAGGATTCCAAGACTATCTCACCAAGCCAATCAACTCTTCCGCACTCGAATCAATGATAATCAGATACCTGCCTGAAGACAAGGTGGAAATATCCAAAGAGGCGCAGGAAATTCAAAATACCAACGAAGACAGAAAGATACCGGAATGGCTGAGGAATGTGGAAGGTCTCAACACCTTCGACGGTATTGTCCACTGCGGCGGTGTGAGTGCATTCATTGACGCCTTGACGGTCTTTGCACAGTCCGTAACGACCGGTGCGAAGGAGATTTCTGACTTCTTCGACAGAGAGGACTGGAAAAACTACACGACCAAAGTCCACGCCCTCAAGAGCAGCGCGAAAGTCATCGGGGCTAATGAGCTGTCCGAGAGAGCAAAACGCCTTGAGGACGCGGGCAACTCCGGCTATATCAATGAGATCAAGGACGGCACGCCGGAACTTTTGAAGTTGTATCGCGCCGCTGTGCAAGGTTGAGGAGGAGGACAATTAAAACAAGCCGCTCATTGATGATTCTGAATTGGCTGAGGCCTACGAGACTATGAAGGAAGTCTCCGCCTCGTTCGACTATGATACCTTGACATTCGTCCTCAACTCTCTCGGTGAGTATCGTCTGCCGGAGAGTGAAGTCGAAAAGTACAAGCAAATCAAGGACGCCGCCGCCAAACTTGATTGGGAAACGATTAACCGTTTATTAGGATAGAGAATAGAGAATGGGAATCCCCCCTATTCCCTCTTAACTTAAATTGGAGGAATGATTTTTGGATATTAACGAACTTTTAAAAAAAATTTGCAAGGCAGCCGACGATAAAAAGGCGAAGGACATCATCACAATGGCTTGATCTCTTCGGTTGATTATTTCGTAATATGTTCCGCCGCGACTTCCACGCAGGTCAGGGCCATTGCCGACAACATTGAGGAAGAGCTTGACAATGCGGGTGTTCACTTCAACCACAAAGAGGGTTACCGCGAGGGTGAGTGGGTTCTGCTTGATTATGGCGATGTTGCGGCGCATATCTTCAGAGATGAGAATCGCGAATACTACGCCCTTGAGGAACTCTGGAGCAGTGCCGAAATAACGAGGTTTGAGGGCTGATACTATGGCAGTTGCATTAAAACCGATGACGGTTGTCAAGCTGAAGGTGGTGAGGAAGTCCGAGCTGGGTGCCTTCCTTGATGCAGGAACCGGCAGCAGTTCTGATGATATACTCCTCCACAAGACGCAGCAGACGGCAGAAGTCAACGTCGGTGATATTGTTGATGTATTCCTGTACAACGACCCCAAGAAGAGGTTGACGGCGAGTATGCGTGTTCCGCAGATGAAGGAAGGGCAGATCGCGCAGGTTAAAGTCCTCAACACCACTGAGGACGGTGCCTTTCTTGACGTTGGAGCAGAGCGCGGAATCTTTATGCCTTTCAGAGAGATGAAAGGGCGTCCCAAAGTCGGTGACACGGTCTGGGCTAAACTCTACACCGACAAGTCCGGCCGCCTGGCTATGACTATGAGCGTCTCCGACGAGATGAGACGAGCCTCAAAACCTGCCTCGCCGGAGGTCGTCAAGCGTGGCGATAATGTCAAAGGCCGAATCTTCAACATCATTGACGCGGGTGCCTTCATGCTGAGTGAGGAGCGTTACATTGTCTTCATTGCCAAGAAGGAAATGCCGCGAGAATACAGGGTCGGTGAAGACGTGACGGCACGGGTGACTTTCATTCGTGAGGACGGCAGACTTGACGCCTCTCTCCGCGATCAGAAGGAAAAGGCACTCATTACCGATTCGGAAAAAATATTGGAATATCTGCAAAAAAATGGCGGCACTATCAGTGAAAAGCTGCCGCCGGAGGATATTTACAAAAAATTCCACATCAGCAAGGCCGCCTTCAAGCGTGCACTCGGACACCTCTTCAAAGAGCATAAGGTCAGCCAAGCCGAGGGTATATTCAAACTCAATCAGTAACCGAAAACTTCTTGAGCCTTCTTCATATTTTGACGTATTTCAACGCCGAACGGACAGCGAGTCTCGCAGACACCGCACTGCATACACTCGCCGGCGTGATGATCCAAAGCTGCATAATGCTCGCGAACTGTCTCAGGAACAGACTTTTGAGCAATCGTCAGATTGAGGAATTTAGTAACCGTTGCAATGTCAATCTTTTTCGGACAAGGTGCACAATGGCTGCAATACATACAATGCCCGCTCCAGTTGATCTTCGGGAATGAGGCAAAGGCAAGCGCATAATCTTTCTCTTCGTCGGTGGCCTTTTCGTAGGCTATCGACGTTTTAAATTGCTCAACAGAATGAGCACCGGCAAGGACAACGGCGACGGCAGGGCGGCTGAGGGCGTAATGTATGCACTGATTGACGGTTAAAGCCGCACCTGCCGGTGAGAGCTTTGCGTCAAGCAGATCTCCACCGCCGAAACATTTCATAACGGTGATCCCCACTCCAAGACGCTGGCAAGTCTCATAGAGACGCTGACGATCGGGATCCATATTTGTGAGCTGCCCTTTGTAATTCTCCGGTGCCCAGAGCTGCTCAACATCTTCATTAGCCGGCTGCAAGTCATAGCAGGGGTTGACGCTGAACATCAAGACTTCAATGGCACCGCTCTCGACTGCCTCAAGTGCGACAAGAGGATTGTGAGAACTCAAACCTATATGTTTGATGATTCCCTCCGCCTTCAACTGACGAGCATATTCAAGCGTGCCGCCGTTGACGATCGTCTGCCAATCCTTGAGATCGTCGCAGTAGTGAATGGTGCCAATGTCGATATAATCAGTCTGCAAGAGCTTTAATGATTCCTCAAAACCCGCCTTAACCTCAGCGAGCTTGCGAGTACGCTTGTATTGTCCATTCTGCCAAATTGAGCCGATATGTGACTGGGCAATGAACTTCTCACGACGCCCCTTCATCGCCTCACCAACGGCAGAACGAATCGCAGGGTTAGAGGCGTAGAGATCAAAATAGTTGACACCTTCCGCCTCGGCAACATCAAACAACTTCTTCGCCATTGTGAAGTTTTCCTCACTGAAACCCTCACAGCCCATGCCAATCTCACTGACTTTGAGACCCGTGCTTCCAAGATTCCTGTATCTCATCAAAAAAACCTCCTGTATACAATACACTACTTTAATTATATCACCGTCAATAGTATAAGTCAAAATATTAAAGACTTGCCGAAAAATTTGACTTATTCGTATTTTCAATGGTATAATAATTTTAATTGAAAATTGAATTCTAGGAAAGCAGGTGCATTGTATGGCAGTGAAAATGGTGACGACGACGCCCAGAAGTTCGGCGTTTGAGCCTTTTACCGATAAACACACACGAGTTGACTCAAAAGGCCCCACGTTTGAAAGTGAACTCCACGATCAGCAGGACGAGGGCATCTCTCGTGAGCAGATGGAAGAGCTCCTCAAAAAGATTGATGAACAGGCACTCAAGCTCTCCAAAACGCCAACTTACGATGAGCTTAAAGAATATCGCACATTAATCAAAAACTTCGTCGGCACGGCGGTATCATTGATGTATGAGCTGCACTCTCAAGCCGGCTGGGATCGTATGGGCAGACAGAGGGCTTACACCACTGTCAGGAAAGTTGACGAAAAGCTGGAAGAGATGGCGGAGAAAATCCGTCTCGGCCACGCTGAACAGCTTGATATTGTCGCAAGCCACGACGCAATCCGCGGAATGCTTGTCGATCTCTATATGTAACCTCAAATGGAAGGGTTTAATTGGTCTGATATTCTCGGCAACGAGGAGAAAGTTGGGCAGATTCGCGAGATGATAAAATCGCGGCAATTCCCCAACGCCGTTATATTTTCGGGACTTGCAGGTATAGGCAAAAAGATGATTGCCAAAGTTGCGGCGATGTCTCTGCTCTGCGAGAGCGACAACAAGCCCTGCGGTGACTGTCCTTCCTGCCGTGCTTTTATGGCTGCCTCTCACCCTGACTACTACTACATGGAGCCGGACAGGTCAAAGGCTAATCCCATGATCAAGATCGACCAAGTCCGTGCTCTTCAGGCTGAAGTCTCCTTGATGCCTGTTATGTCTGACTTGCGAATGGTTATCATTGATGATGCCGAGCTGATGAATGGTGCCGCTCAAAATTGTCTGCTGAAAACCATTGAGGAGCCGTCCGGTCTATCGAAGTTCATTTTGACTACCTCAAACAGGAGCAGACTTTTGATGACTCTTCGCTCGCGTTGTATGATAATAAATTTCGAGCGTCTGAGTGAGGCGGATATTGCACGCGGTCTGGATTTGCGGAATATTGACAATGCGGCTGAGATCGCCGTTATTTCCAACGGCAGTCTTGGGCAGGCTATCAAACTTGCTGAAAATGACGGCTTACAGATTCGCAGTGACACTCTGGATTTTTTGGAATCGCTGCCAAAGTTAAGCATTGAGGATATTTTTAGTAAGGGGCAGAGTCTGTCTACTCAACCGAAAGAAAACTTCAGAGAGTGGACGAACAACTTGCAAAAGTTTCTGCGGGACTTGCTGATAGTGAATGTGGATATTGAGAAACATTATTACTACAACCGCGACTTGAGAAAAAGACTTTCCAAGCTGCACGGACAGTTTAGAGATTCGGCTGTCTTTGATATGCTGCATGAGACGGCGGAGATACAAAGGCGGCTAAATTCAAATGCAAACCTCGAACTCTTGATAGAGAGTTTTTTTATAAGGCTGAAAAAAAGTATTCAGAAATAGAGGCGAGAATTGTGCCCGAACTTACTTGGATTGGGAATGACAAGGTAATCGATCACGCTGACGATGTTATTTTGATATAATTTTGTGAGGTGAGTGTGATGGAAAAAATTGATTTTGATGAACGAATGACATGGACTGAAATTGTAAAAAAATATCCGCATAAATGGGTTGGACTTTCTTCTATTGATTGGGATGGTGGAAAGATTCTTTCTGCCGTCGTCAAATATGTTGATGATTCTATTGATAAAATTTTTGACAGACAGATAACCGTCGGAGATGTTGAAGCCGAATATACTACTCCGGATGAATTATGGAGTAATCTTAATTCCGGTCTTACTTTTTTACCATCAGAAAATAATTACAATTAAGGAAAATATATCGAAATGAAACAATTTTCTTTGAATTTACTTGAAAATTTTAATAAACCGTTTGTTTATCTTGAGAATTTTTTTAAGATAAGAGCGTTGCTCGATACTGGTGCAGATTTTCCTGTTTGGACTGTTGATGAAATATTTCTTGAAAAAATTGGTGGAGTAAAAATAAATTCCAATATTTCTTTTGGAGGATTTGGAGGAAAGACAACGGGAAATCTTTATCGAATGAAATATTTTCAACTTGGAGATTTAATTTTTCCTGAAATGCACATCGTTGCAAAAAAATTAAGCCTTCCGTGTCAAATGATTCTTTCTGCTCCGATGTTTCACGATTTGATTTACGAGATTGACAATGTACATCACAAATTGAATATAGCCATTCCCGATAATAAATCCAACATAAAAAATCTTATTATCTACGATAAAGAAGGTAAAATGTATGTTGCTTGTACGGCTGTTAATGAAAATTGAAAAATGGAGGGAACTATGCCCGAACTTACTTGGATTGGAAAGGACAAGGTTGTAAATCACGCTGCGGCTGTTCCTTTCCACGTTTTGGAACACAAATATAATTTTGGCGGCGAATCGGAAAATAAAATCATTCACGGGGATAATTTGCTTGCACTTAAATCGTTGCTGCCTGAGTATGAAGGGCGTATCAAGTGCATATACATAGATCCGCCGTACAACACCGGCAATGAGGGCTGGATTTACAACGATAAAGTCAACTCGCCGCAGATCAAAAAATGGCTTGGCGAAGTGGTCGGCAAAGAAGGGGAAGATTTAAGCAGACACGATAAATGGCTGTGTATGATTTACCCGCGCCTCAAACTTTTGAAAAGGCTGTTGTCAGATGATGGAGCAATTTTTATTTCGATAGAC
>CAJODU010000086.1 GCA_905233325.1 uncultured Selenomonadaceae bacterium | reverse complement strand
CTATAAGTGGTGGGATGAATCGCCCCTTGACAATTCTCGTCTATTCTGATAAGCTAATGATGTTGCAAAAAGTGTCGCTGGTTCGGCACGGCAACTTATCTGTACCGCTGGGAGAGCGGGATTTTTAGCAGGGAATGCCTTCAGCCTTCGTTATACTAATTTAGTTAAACGAAGTAGAGAGGCACGACCAACTAAAGAAACGCCTGTGGAGACTATGTAAGACGCAATACTCGCTATTGTGCGACAGTCGTTGAAGCATTTGTTAACTTTTTTAACGAAATAAGTGTCTTTTAAACCGATAAGGGCACATTTTTTTTGCTGATTCTTTCTGATTCTTATTCATCACAGCCCAAAACGCTCAAAAATCATATCGACATTGCGGAGGAACCATTCATAGTTAAAGCAATCGTCAATCTCAGCCTTGGTGAGGTATTTCGTAATATCAGGATCATTCTCGACGTTGGTTTTGAAGTCCTGCCCTTCCATCCAGCGTTTCATGGCGTTGCGCTGTACCCATTTGTAGGCGTCTTCACGAAGGACACCCTTGCCGACAACCGACAGCATAAGGCGTTGACTGTAAATCAATCCGCCGGTGCGGTTCATATTGTGCAGCATCGCCTCAGGATAGACAAGCAGCTTATCAATGATGTTGGTGATCTTGCGGGTGCAGTAGTCAACATTGATTGTAGAATCCGGCAGAATCACACGCTCGACGGAGGAATGAGATATATCACGCTCATGCCAGAGAGTGATGTCTTCCATTGCGGCGATGGCGTTGCCTCTGACAAGCCTTGCCATACCTGCGACACGCTCGCAGTTGATAGGGTTGCGCTTGTGAGGCATTGCCGATGATCCCTTCTGACCGGGTGAGAAGTACTCCTCAGCCTCGCGAATATCAGTACGCTGCAGATTTCTGACCTCGGTTGCGATCTTTTCAAGGGTTGAGGCAACGATTGCCAGCGTTGTCATATACTCGGCGTGGCGGTCGCGCTGAATAACTTGAGTTGCCAGCCTTGCAGGTGTCAAGCCCAACTTTTGACAGACAAGCTCTTCAATCTTGGGATCAATGTTGGAATAAGTGCCGACTGCTCCGCTGAGTTTGCCGACAGATACAACCTTTTTGGCGTGTTCCACTCTCTCAATGTCACGCTCAACTTCATCACTCCAGAGCAGCAACTTGAGACCAAAAGTCATAGGCTCCGCGTGGATACCGTGCGTGCGGCCTATGCAGGGCGTGTGCTTGAACTCAACTGCGCGGCGTCTCAATACTTCAAGGAACTTCCTCAAATCATCAAGGATAATATCAGCAGACTGTCTCATCATCAGACAAATGGCAGTATCCTTGACATCGCTGGAGGTGAGACCTTTGTGGACGTACTTGGAATCGTCACCGACATTTTCAGCGACATTCGTCAAGAAAGCTATAATGTCATGGTGAGTGACAGCCTCAATCTCTTTGATTCTGTCAATGTTGAAGGCAGCCTTGTTGCGAATGTTGACAGCCGCTTCTTTTGGAATTTCACCAAGTTCAGCCATAGCATCACAAGCGGCCATTTCCACATTCAAAATGGTTTGCCATTCATTCTGCAGTGACCAAATATTTCCCATCTCAGGCAGTGTGTATCTTTCTATCAATTTAACCCCTCCAACTGATATTATTTAATGTGGCTAATTTTCATTAATTACGATTATTTGATTCTTCAAAAAAAAAAAATCTCCTGCGTTGAGTGCAAGAAGTTCTGCTAATCTATAGGGTCGCGGTATCCGACACGTTGCTGATCTCTCCTAAATTGGTTTAAACTTCTTTGATACCAGTTCTCTTTGATTGCTGTAATTACGAAACCTGCCACATTTTTCACTCTTCCCCATTGATTGTCAAGTTCCACTTCAGCATAATGCAGACGGTTGGCACAGTCTTCAATATCTCGGCACATATCAAGCAACTTCCTTGCCTCACTCTCTCTAACCCCGTGTGCCGTTATAGATGTTATCATCTCTTCTCTGGCCTCATCTTCACCAATTTTACCAAATTCGTCAATCACATCAACTGCCTCGTCTGTCTCAACCTCTTCAACTTTGTCAATCGTCTCAACTTTGTCGACTTTCTCAACTGTCTTCGGCAAAGGCAGATCGTTTGATTCAATTATCTTTGAAATATCCATATTAAACTTAAAGCTCGTCACTCTTCTGCCCTTCTTCAAGACCGCGTAATCAATTTTATAATCTGTCTTTTCGTTGATCTCAGCAAGCGGCTCGTCTATAACATATGCTCTAAAATTATCCACCCTTCCGGCGTAAGCGTTTTCAGGCACCTTCAAAGCAATACGCAAATCATCAATATTAATGGTGAGTGAGATTGTCTTCTGATTGTTTTTTTGAAATTGAAACAGCAATTCAAGCAGCCTCACAGCATAAGACGACACCAAAGGAAAAATTTGCTCAACATTGAGCTTGGTATACTTTTTGGATTCAAACAAGTCGCGAATGTAAGGTTTCATTTTGATGTCAAATTGAATATAAAGCCCTTCTTCGGGTTTATACTCCAATTCTTGAAATATATGCAGTAGCTTAAAGCCGCCATTTTCATAATTAATGGTAATACGACTGTCAGACATTTTGTCACAAATTTTTTTGAGATCATGGAGATAATTATTGTCGTCAAAAATCTCAACAATCTTGCTTGCCGGAATGAAGGTTCTGGGAAATTCAGTATCATAAAATTTATCCTTGCTCGAACGAGGTGGCTTAAGAGCTTGAAGTCCTATAGCAAAGATTCTCATTTCGATAATATTCATAGCCTTGCGAGCATTAATTAAAGGATTAGCTTTATAAAAATCCTTACGCAGCACAACCTCTTTCGGATTTTGATGATTTTTACTATCCAAGGTAACCCTCACTACTACAAATTTATCTCGCTCGAATCAAAGTTTCAATTTTAAGTAAATTTTAATTAAAATCAGATATTTTGTCAATGATTGAATTAGAGCTTTTATATTTGAGCATTTCAATTTTGCTTGACTAGAACATTATTCTTATGATAAAGTAAAGCGATAGTAAGAGCGGTTAATAATCATGATTAGCTGTGAAAAGTTAGGAGCAGAGTGATGATGATCAAAAAAATTTTAAAATTTTTATCAAATTTGTTTAGTCCGAAGAAAAAAAAGCGTACCTCGGCACCCATCAGGCAAAACTTTAATCAAGTTACTCAACCTGCAAAATCTACTCAACCTACAAAACCTATTCAACCTACCAAATCTATTAAAACTACACAAACTGTGCAGCCTATTCAAGTTGAAAAAGATAATCAAAAGTTAAATTTAACGAAAAATCCATCTGTAGCACCTACAAAAATAGAAGAGGAATTAAAACCCATTTCTAAGCCGGAAGTAGAGGTAAAATCAGAAATAAAGCCGGAAGTAAAAATAGAGTCAAAATCAGAATTGAAAGAACAGGAACCAAAGGCAAAAATAGAAACAAAAGCAGAAGTAAAAACAGAATCGGAGCCGAAAATAGAGGTAAAATCAGAAATAAAATCTGAAGTAAAAGTAGAGCCAAAATCAAATTTAGAATCAGAGATAAAATCCGAATCGAAAGAACAGGAATCAAAGGCAGAATCGGAGCCGAAAGTAAAATCAGAAGTAAAACCGGAGCCGAAAGTAGAGCAAAAACCACAAACAGAATCAAATTCAAAATTAAAATCAGATATAAAATCAGAATTAAAATTGGAAAAAGAAACAGAGCCGGAATTAAAAGCTGAAAATACAGTGAAACCAAAAGTCAACAATGTAGCAGTTCACAATGCCCCTTCAGAAAAGGCCATTGATTATATTAAGGCCAAAGCAATGGCAGGAGATATTATTATACCAAATAGTATGAATGAGATTCCTGCCAGACTGTTTGATGGCAATAAAAAAATCACTTCCGTTACAATACCCGGAACTGTCAAAAAAATAGGTGACCGTGCTTTTGCTGAATGTGTAAATCTTGAAAAGGTGATTTTAAACGAGGGCATCGAGGAAATAAAATCTAATGTCTTCACCGGCTGTGAAAAACTCAGGAGTGTGACTTATCCCGACAGTGTAAAAAAATATCAAGGCTGGACATTTTGGAGGACTAAATTGACCGAGCCGGTGATGAATGTATCAAAAACTATTTTGATTTTCTGCCCGAAATCTGTTTCCGGCAAGGAATGGTCTGTACCTGACACGGTGAAAATTATTTCCTGGCAAGCCTTTATTGAAGATAAAGACCTTGAAATTTTACATTTGCCAAAAGGTTTAGAAGTTATTGAAAGAATGGCGTTTATAGAATGTGGCTTGAAAAAAATTACTATTCCTTACTCTGTCCGAGAAATCGGAGCAGAGGCTTTTTGGTGCTGTGAACAACTTGAGGAAGTTAATATACTTAATCCGAATACTAAAGTTGGCGTCAATGCTTTCAGCAAGTGCAAGAATTTAAAGGAAATAAGGTATGGAAAGCCGAACAAACCCAGTAAAATCGTTCGTTTGAAAGATTAGCACTAATAGGAGTGATTCGGTGTATAAAAGAAAGAAAACAAGACAAATTCACGTTGGCAAGGTGGCAATCGGCGGCGGAGCTCCCGTTTCCGTGCAGTCAATGACCAACACCAAGACTACAGATACCGCCGCAACTGTTGAGCAAATTAATAAACTCGTTGAGGCGGGCTGTGATATTGTCCGTCTGGCTGTGCCGGATATGGACGCCGCCAAAAATCTCGGCAATATCATCAAGGCGGTTGATGTGCCGCTCGTCGCTGATATTCATTTTGACTACAAGCTGGCTATTGAGGCTATTAATCAAGGTATAGCTGCGTTGAGACTGAATCCGGGCAATATTGGCGGTGAGGCACACGTCAAGAGTGTTGTCACTGAGGCTAAAGCTCACGGTATACCTATCAGAATCGGCGTCAATGGCGGCTCGCTTAGTCGGAAACTTCTCAAAAAATATGGCGGCGTGACGGCTGAGGCTCTCGTTGAGTCCGCACTTGAGCATGTCCGTATTCTTGAGGCTGAAGATTTCTTTGATATTAAAATCTCACTCAAGGCTCATGATGTGCCGTTGACGCTTGCCGCCTATCGTCTGATGAGTGAGAAAGTCGACTACCCGCTCCACTTGGGGATTACTGAGGCGGGGACTGTCAATACCGGCGTCATTAAGTCTGCCGTAGGGATCGGTGCATTATTGGCAGAAGGTATCGGAGACACGATCAGAGTGTCCTTGACGGGTGATCCTGTCGTTGAAGTCAGAGTCGCCAACGAGATATTGAAGTCTCTCGGTCTCAAGGAGTACGGTGCAACGCTGATTGCCTGTCCGACTTGCGGCCGTACCAGGATTGACTTGCCCAAGATTGCCGCTGAGGTCGAAAAAAAACTGGCAGCAGTCAATTCAAATATAACCGTAGCGGTAATGGGCTGCGTTGTCAACGGTCCCGGTGAGGCACGTGAGGCTGATGTTGGTATTGCCGGTGCTGACGGTGAGGGAATCCTCTTTCGCAAGGGTGAGATTATCCGCAAAGTGCCGGAATCTGAGCTTGTCAATGAACTTTTTAGAGAGATAGATCTCATCACAAATGCTGATTAACTGAGGGAGGATTTATGCAATTTATTGATAGAACTAAGATTAGTGTCAAGGCGGGCGACGGCGGCAACGGTAAATCTTCATTCCGCCGTGAAAAGTATGTACCAAAGGGCGGACCCAACGGCGGCGACGGCGGCAGAGGCGCGGATATAGTCTTCGTCGTTGATCGCAACCTCAACACCCTGCTCAACTTCAGATACAAGCGGAACTTCAAAGGCGACAACGGAGAGAATGGCGACATCAAGAATCAATATGGACGCAACGCTGAACCTTGTCTCATCAAGGTGCCAGCGGGGACGATCATCAAAGATGCCAACACCGGTGAAGTCCTTGCCGACTTGACCAAAATTGATCAGCAAGCTGTTATTGCTCGTGGCGGTAGAGGTGGTCGCGGCAATGCTAAATTTAAATCCTCCTCACGCCGTGCTCCGACTTTTGCCGAGTTCGGTGAACCCGGAGAGTCTAAAGAGTTGCTGCTTGAATTGAAACTTCTTGCTGATGTCGGGCTTGTCGGCTATCCGAGTGTTGGTAAATCCAGCCTCATTGCCGCTGTCTCTGACGCCCGTCCTGAGATTGCAGACTACCACTTCACTACTCTGACGCCGGTGCTGGGTGTCGTCAAAACTGACTACGAGAAAAGTTTTGTCATTGCCGATATACCCGGCCTCATTGAAGGTGCAGCGGACGGCGTCGGGCTTGGTCACGATTTTTTGAGACATATTGAACGCACAAAGTTGATCCTCCACCTTGTTGACGCCGCCGGTATTGAGGGGCGCGATCCCGTTGAAGATTTTCATAAGATCAATGCCGAACTTCAAAAGTACAGTGCAAGACTTTCCGAGCGGACACAAGTGCTGATTGCAAATAAAACAGACCTTCCGTCAGCGGCTGAGAATCTGCCAAAATTGGAGAAACTCGCTGCTGAGGAAGGAATCAAATTCTTTGCAATATCTGCCGTCACTCACAACGGTTGTGATGAGTTGATGAACTTTGTCGGCACTTGGCTTGACGAACATCAAGAAGAGCCGGAGCCTGTTGCCGTCGAGGGTGTCAAGACTTTCAACCTCAACGAAGATGAGGCTGCTGATACTGTTGAGATCAAGCGCAACGACGCCGGTGACTTCATTGTCCGCAACAAAAATCTTGAAAAGATCGTTGCAATGACGAACTTTGACAATGATGAAGGTCTTCGCCGTTTTCAATACATCTGGCGAATGAAGGGGATTGATGGTCTCCTCAAAGAGCGTGGTATCAAAGAGGGAATGACTGTCCATATCGGTGAGATGGAGTTCACCTGGCAAGAGTGAATAGTGTTTGATTCCAGTTGTAATTTAGTGATTGACACTTCAGTGAAGGTGTGATATATTGTATTTGTAATGAGACAAGGTTGTGGTGAGCATATGTGTCACCGAAAAAAAGACCGCTTGTAAGTTGTTGTGGACTACAAGCGGTTTTCGTCTACCAGAACAGGTTGTGGCTGTTCACGAAGAGGCGGTAATTATTTTCCGTTGCGGATTTTAGTCACGACC
>CAJODU010000085.1 GCA_905233325.1 uncultured Selenomonadaceae bacterium | reverse complement strand
AAAATCCGCCTCTTCGTAAAATATATGGTTGGGGCATCGACCATTGCAGGAGACATTGTAAGACCTTGTTTATGAGGCAAATGTCGATGATAGCAGAATTCGCCGGCTTTAGCCGTGGGGAGTATGTCAAAAGAAATAATTGCATTATAGATACGGGTTCTTACCAACACGCTCTAGTAGTATTCTCACCGACAAAGAAAAACCCCCATAAACAGGAGCGTCTACCTGTCAGGAGGTTTTTCTTATAATTATAATTCAGGAGCGCATAAACAGATTTATCAAAAATGCAACACTGACCACCCACATCACAGGGTGGATTTCTTTTATTTTGCCGCCGACGGTTTTCATAAAGACATAACTCACAAAACCGAAAGCAAAACCATTCGCAATGCTTGAAGTCATCGGCATCATAATAATCGTCAGGAAGGCAGGGAAACCATCCGTAAAGTCCACAAACTCCACATTTTTGATGGAAGTCATCATCATTGCACCAACCAGAATTAATGAAGGTGAAGTCGCGAACGCAGGGACAAGCCCAATCAACGGAGCAAAGAGCAAAGATACAAGGAACATCACCGCAACCACGACAGCAGTCAAGCCCGTCTTGCCGCCGGCAGCGATACCTGCCGCACTCTCAATGTAAGAGGTGACGGTTGACGTGCCGAAGATGGAGCTGGCAATCGTGCCGACCGCATCAGTCGTCAGTGCCTTGTCAAGGTTTTCAATATGTCCGTCCTTGTCGACAAGGTTGGCCTTCTCAGTCAGACCTATCAGAGTTCCCATATTATCAAAGAGTTCAACGACGGTGAAGGTGAAGATAATTGAAACTATACCGTAATTCCAAGCACCGGCAATATCCAGCTTGCCAAAAGTCGCCTCAAGACTCGGCAGGGAAGTACTCAAAATATCACCAACGCCGGAGGGTGACGGTGAGAGACCGAGTGCCATTGATATAACCGTCGTGATGATGATTCCGATTAGGATTGCACCTTGAACATTGAGGGCGATGAGGGCACCCGTCAGCAGCAGACCAAAGAGGGCAAGCAGAGTTGTCGGCTCACCAACGTGACCAAGCGTTATGAAGGTTGCAGGGTCGGAGATGATGATTCCCGTGCCTTTGAGTCCGATGAAGGAGATGAACAGTCCGATACCGACGCCTATCGCATGCTTGAGATTCTGCGGCACACTGTTGATGATAGCTTGACGGATACCGCCGATTGTGAGTATCAAGAACAAGATACCTGAGAAGAAGACTGCACCGAGGGCGACCGTCCAATGGAGACCCAGAACACCGCAGACGTAATATGCAAAGAAGGCATTGAGACCCATACCCGGTGCCAGAGCAACAGGATAGTTGGCAACAACTCCCATCACCAGCGAGGCGAGCGCAGCAATCCAGATTGTCGAGGCAATGGCGGCCTCTTTGGGGACACCGGCATCAGCCAGAATATTCGGATTGACGAAAATGATATAAGATAGTGCTACAAAGGTTGTGAGACCTGCAATCAGCTCAGTACGGACTGTCGTACCCTTCTCACTGATCTTAAAGAGACGTTCTAATAAATCCAAAATAATATACACCTCTGTTGCCGCAAAAGCGGAGTTAATGTAACAAATATTTCCACTAAAAAAATAACACCATCATTGTAGCATTGAGCAACAAAAGTGTCAACAATAAAAGTATCAACAAATTATTCACATAAAATTCACAAATTATGCACAAAAATATCTTGATATGAATTTTTCTCCTCTATTGCTAAATTTTCAGATAGATGATATACTAATGTTAATTTGAAGATGTCGTTTATTAAATGGATTGGAGGGGAGTTTTTGTATGAAAAGAACTTATTTAAATTTAGTGGTGATCTTGAATGTTATTTTGGCATTTTTGATGATTGGCTGCGGCGGTGACAATGAAGACGTTGTTGTCGTTGATAATCCCGCCGCTAAGGATTCAGCGAACGGTGCCGATAAATCCGGCAAGTATAAGATTTATCTGATTACTATGGATTTGGCGGACGATTTTTGGCACTCCATAGATGCGGGCTGTCGTGAGGCCGTTGCTGAGATGGGTGACGTCGATTACAAGTGGATTGGCCCTGATACTCACGAGGACGCATCGCAGAAAGTGTGTATCGAACAAGCAATCAATGATAAAGTTGACGCTATTGTACTTGCCTCAAGCTCTTTGACAGGTATCAATGATGTACTTCAAAAGGCAAAGGACGCCGGTATCAAGATCGTCTTTGTTGACAATGCTGCAACTTTTGATCATGTAGCCTTCTTGGCAACTGACAACGAAGCCGCCGGAGCTGAAGCGGGCAGAGTAATGCAGAAGGCTCTTGACGAGGCAGGTATAACCTCCGGCACTATCGGAATGATGGTCAATAAGGCAAATGTCACAAGCACTGCACTGAGGGTTAAGGGATTCCGCTCCGTTTTCGAGGGTACAGCTTTCAAACTTGATGATACCTTCTTCATGGAAGACGATCCGCAGAGAATAAAGGACTTTATAGCGGCTCACCCCGAATATATAGCCTATTTCGGCTCCAACGAGAGAACTACCTTGGCAATCGGTGATCAGCTCAAGACCTCAGGTGACAAGCGTCTTGTTATCGGTTTTGACACCTCTGATGCTGTCCTTGCTTTGGTCTATGATGGCATTGTCCATGCTGTAATGCGTCAGAATCCTGAACGCATGGGACGTGAGGGTATGGAAATCGCTGTCAAGGCACTCAACGGCACTTACACTGATACAAACGTGAGAATTGACACCGGCGTGAATATTATATATCAAGATGCCCTAAGGTGACATTATGAAGGATATGAAGGATACCCTGAAGAAAATAAATGATGCTATGAAATACAGCACAAAGCTCCTGCTGGCGAATTGTATCCCTCTGATCGTTTTTGCAACCATATCCCTGATTGTAGGTTTTACTCAATTCCAAAACAGTTTATATCAAGAAAAGCAGGGGCATTTGAAGTCAACGGCACTTGCGGCTTTGGCACTGTATACCAGCCACGGCTATGGAGACTATGGACTCAAGGCTGACGGCAATGTTTGGCGCGGAATGAATTTCAATGTTTCCAAAGAGACTTTCGTTGTTGATGAGTTAAAACAGGAGACAGGCGTGGATATTACCTTCTTTTTGGGTGATGAAGCGATTATGACTTCTGCCTTAGATGAGCATGGTGAGCGGTTCATTCAGACGACTGCTTTGGAAAATATCAGAAAATTCACTCTGGCTACCGGCACTCAACTCTGGTGTAAGAATGTTGAAGTCAACGGCAAGCAATGTCAAGCCTATGTCATTCCTATTCGGCAGGAGAGCAATAACAATGTTGTAGGTGCCTTGATGGCCTCTCAATCTATCAAGGATTTTGACAGCTCCATTGACAATTATATCATAACTACGATTGCCATTATGATTGTCATTCTCATTACCGTGTTTGGTTTTATAAGGTGGTATGTCAGCCGTTTCAGTCAAGAGTTCTATGAAATCAGTGACAAGAGCAAGCGCGATCTCTTGACAGGTCTTTATAACAAGCGTTCCTTTGAGGAAGAGGTCAAAAAAGCCCTTGCGAATAAAAAGCCGGAATTTGTATCTGTTCTGATGATTTTGGACTTTGACAACTTTAAGCACGTCAACGACAGCTATGGTCATCAGATTGGTGATGAGGTTTTGAAGGCTTTTGGTCATATTTTGACTCGTGCTTTCCGAACTAAGGATATAATCGGCAGAATCGGCGGTGATGAGTTCATGGTCTTTATGCCGGATATGCCTTTATATTCTGTTAAACGTCCTGATGAAATATCCAAGGAGATTTTGCATGAGCTTGCAATATTAGAGATTGGCGATGCGGCACACTTCTCCTGCAGTATTGGTATCGGGACTGACTCCACCGGCTATGATTTCAAGAATCTCTACCTGCTGGCGGACAATGCTCTCTATGAATCCAAAAAGCGTGGTAAAGCCTGTTTTGTACGTTATTCTTCAGATGAGATTATCCAAAAGGTGAAGGAACAAGAACAGGAAGAGGGAAGAGAGAAAAGAGAGGAGAGAATAGGATAATGGCGGTTTTAGTTTGTGGCGGTGCCGGATATATCGGCTCTCATACAGTTCATCAGCTTGTTGAGAAGGGCGAAAAGGTCGTTATTGTCGATAACCTTCAGACAGGACACCGAGGTGCAATCAATCCTAAGGCTAAATTTTATGAGGGTGATATTCGCAATCACGAAATATTAGACAAAATCTTCACCGAAAACGAGATAGAGGCAGTCATTCACTTTGCAGCCAACTCTCTCGTCGGTGAAAGTATGCAAAAGCCCCTCCTTTACTTCAATAATAACGTCTACGGTATGCAGATTTTGCTTGAATCAATGGTCAAGCATAAGGTTGACAAGATTGTCTTTTCTTCCACAGCGGCAACCTATGGAGAGCCTGAGCGTGTGCCAATTCTTGAGACTGATCGTACTTTCCCGACAAATACTTACGGCGAAACTAAGCTCACCATGGAGAAGATGATGAAGTGGGTCAATCTTGCTGATGGTATTCGTTACATCTCTTTGAGATATTTCAATGCTGCCGGTGCTCTTGAGGACGGATCGATAGGCGAAGATCACCACCCTGAGACTCATTTGATCCCTCTGATTCTGCAAGTGCCGCTTGGCAAGCGTGACCACATCACTATTTTTGGTGACGACTACGATACACCCGACGGGACTTGCCTTCGTGATTATATACACGTCCTTGACCTTGCCGAAGCTCACATTTTGGCATTGGAACATCTCCGAAAAGGCGGTGAGAGTAATATCTTCAACCTTGGCAGCGGCAAGGGCTTTTCCGTCAAAGAGATGATAGAGGCAGCGAAGAAAGTTACCGGCAAGGATATTAAAGTTGAAATGGGTGAGCGTCGTGCCGGCGATCCTGCAAAGTTGATAGCCTCCGCCGAGAAAGCAAAAAAAATACTTGGCTGGGTTCCGAAGTTTGACGATGTTGAGAAAATCATCAGAACCGCCTGGACTTGGCACAGCAGCCACCCTGCCGGCTATGAGGATTAACGGCTTTTTTGTAAGCAACAAGGAGTGTAATTTTGTCAAACAAAGAAAGACTTGATGTATTGCTGGTTGAGAGAAATTTTTTTGATAGCCGCGAGCGTGCCAAAAGAATCATTATGACAGGCAAGGTGCTGGTTGATGACAAAAAGATCGACAAGGCGGGGACTTTGGTGAATCGTGACAGTGAGATTCGTCTGCTTGGTGAGGATATACCTTTTGTCAGTCGCGGCGGTCTCAAGCTCAACAAGGCAATCAACGAATTTGATATTGACCTCAATGGGAAGATTGCCGCAGATATTGGTGCATCAACGGGTGGTTTTACTGATTGTATGCTCCAGCACGGTGCGGCGAAAGTCTATGCAATCGACGTCGGCTATGGGCAGCTTGCTTGGAAGTTGCGGCAGGATCCGCGTGTCGTCAATATGGAGCGCACCAACATCAGGCACGTCACTCGCGATATGATTGATGATGATTTAGATTTCGCCTCTATCGACGTGGCCTTTATTTCCCTTGATAAAGTTCTGCCCGTTGCCTTTGAGTTGCTCAATGATGATGGTGAGGTCGTTGCATTAATAAAACCTCAATTTGAGGCAGGACGTGAGAATGTCGGCAAGAAGGGCGTAGTCAAGGACAAGAAGATACACATTGCCGTCATTGAGAGAGTTCTGGAAGTCGCTGAAGGTATAGGCTTTAAAGTCGCGGCTTTATCTTTCTCACCAATCAAAGGACCCGAAGGCAACATTGAATACTTGCTAAAACTCTTGAAAAATAAAAAAGTGCCGACTGATGATTTTTCGGCAGGTAGTGATATTATAATCAAAACCGTCAACGAGGCACACGAGGAGCTGGATCGCTGAATGTCAAGACAAAATATTTTTGGCAACGTCTTCGGTAGAGATGCCGGAATGATGCAGATTGCGGTCTTTCCGAACAAGAGCAAGCGAAGAGCCGGCGAGATAGTCGACAGGATTTTCCATTACTATCAGAATAAAGATGTCAGGCTGGTTATGCCGGCAAGTGACGCGAGGCAATTCCACAAAGATGATTATGGCCTCCCATGTGTTGAGCGTGTCCATGTTGATATGGCACTCTCTATCGGTGGCGACGGCACTCTCTTGGGCGTTTGTCGAAGATTCACCGGTCAGGAAGTCCCTGTCTGCGGTATCAATATAGGCACACTTGGTTTTTTGGCTGATATTGAAGTCAATGAGTTGGAAAGTCGCTTAGAAAAAATACTTTTGGGGGAATATCGCATTGAGAATCGTCTGTTGCTGAGTGCTTATGTCAAAAATGAATATAACGAAAAATATCTTGGCAATGCGATCAATGATGTTGTAGTCTCCAAAGGCGGCGTCGCTCGTATGTTGCACTTGGGGCTTTATATCAACGATACTCATTTGATGAATTACAAAGCAGACGGCTTGATAGTCTCCTCACCAACGGGTTCGACTGCCTATTCTCTCTCCGCCGGCGGTCCTATCCTCAATCCTACTATTAAAGCCTTACTCTTGACGCCAATCTGCGCTCATACATTTCAAATGAGACCGCTTGTAGTCGGTGAGAATGATTTGATCCGCCTTGAGGTCGCCAACACTCACCAAGATATAATCGTAACCCTTGATGGACAGGAGAGTTTCTACATTCAGCCCGGTGACGAGATAATCGTCCGCAAAGCAAAAACTACTGCTCATATTGTCAAGTTTGAAGACAAGGATTATTACAAAGTCCTTCGCAGCAAGCTCTGGAACAGTAGTACGATAAATTGATTTTATGAAAAAAAG
>CAJODU010000084.1 GCA_905233325.1 uncultured Selenomonadaceae bacterium | reverse complement strand
CCAATATCAATAACCACATCATTAGGCTTGAGTTGAGCTTTTGCCATTGTGAGGATTCTAATCTCTTGCTTAGTCATAGGGACGGTGCCGCGAATAAAATCTTCATCAGGAATTGTCATCGCTAAATCTCCCCTCTATCTCTTGAAATGTGATAAGACAAGATACTCAAGTCCATAGCTAAGTCTTCATTGACCAGGGGAATCTCTGCAGGAACATCAATCTTTGTCGGGGCAAAGTTCCATATCCCCTTGACGCCGGCGTCAACCAACATATTCGCAATATCTTGAGCCGCAAGAGCAGGCACTGTGATAATACCTATATGTATGCTGCGATTTTTGACGACAGATTTCAAATTCCTTATATCAGAGATCTGTATACCGTGGACGGTGGAGCCGATGATTCTTATGTCCTTGTCGAAGAGAGCGGCGAGCTTGAAACCGTTTTCCTCAAAGTTTTTATAATTTGCCAACGCCCCGCCAAGGTGTCCCACGCCAACTATAGCCATATTCCAATGATTGTTGAGACCCAAGATATTGCCGATTTTGCTTACCATCTCGGCAGTGAAATATCCTACACCCTTCATTCCGAATTGTCCGAATATTGCCAGGTCTTTCCTGATTTGCACAGGCGTTATATCCAACTTCTTGCCCAGATCCTCAGAGGAGATTATCTGCACGCCGTTTTCATATAACGATTTAAACAGGCGAAAGTAAAGTGCAAGCCTTCCTATCGTCGCTTGTGAAATAGCAGATTTCATCTTCTGTAATGCCTCCTCTTCTCCTCTTCCTTTTCGGGTAGTGATTCTATTGCCGCTGCGAGGGCGACTAATATCCACATCAACATTGAGGTCGGTATGTTGAACAGCAGGTCATCTGTAAAGCCATTTAGTGCCATTGAAAGTAATGCCAGCCCTATTCCGAACTTCACACCTTCAGCTATTTGATATTTATTCACAGCCTTGACTTCACTTATATCAAAAAGCGGCGACCCCTTCTGTCTTCTGAATCTGCTTGATTTATCATCTTCAATATCATCTTCCTCAATGTCATCTTTAGCATTTTTATCAAACAATTCAATTACTTTGTCGTATTCTTCGCTCACATCGTCTGAATTTGAGACAGCAGCCTTTTTGGCAGGTGGTTGATCGACAGCTTTATCATCATCGGGATTGTTTACTTCTTCAATGATGTCTGCATTACTATCATCAGCTTTAACCTCTTCCGTGTCACCTTTGTCCTGCGCGGTTGTCCTTGCGTCTTCTGAATCTTTCTTCTCGTCGCTCTGCTCTTTGTCGATAATTAAAGCCTTATCCTCGTCGGGACGAGTCTCCGGCGGAAGGTTGGCTTCAGTATTGGAAGAATGTGAAAACCAGTTGACAAACTTTTCGGAGAGGCTTGAAAGTTTATCGGCAATGATCCCTTCAACGCCAAAAATACGGCTTACTTTGTTGATCTCACCTTGATATTTGACTTTGACTTCATCTTTAAATTTTGTGATACGTCCTTTGAGATCAATTCCGGTTACCTTATTGAGAATTTCCAGAATTTTTTCCTTGAAGGCTTGATATTTCTCATTGTTGCCAAGCTCCAGAGACATAAGCATAGTGCCGAAAATGCACCAGAAGAAAGTCAGTGCACCAACAATGCCAATCTCTGCCGCATAGTGAAGATATATATTGTGGGCGTGGTAAATCAGCACATCAGTGCCTTTTAGATAATAATCGTAACTTGGATAGACATCTTTGAAGGCACCCCAGCCAATCCCAATGAATGGGTGATCTGCAATCATTGCAAGTGTACTGACCCAAATTCCAACCCTTAGCCCTTGCGAACTGTCTGTCATTTCAAGTATTGACGTAAGCCTGTGAACGAATGCAGAATCAGAAATGAAGATACCGGCACTCACAATCAGAAACAACGCCAACACTCGCCAATCCTGTATTATTCCGTAGACGATGAAGACGATTCCTATGCTCAAATATGCCCCTCTTGAATAAGTCATTGCAAGGCAAGCCGCGAGCATTGCTATCAAGATCAGCATTATCAATTTAGGCGTCCTGCCGCTGAGTTTCGCAAGCACCCCTAATGCCAAGCAGATGAAGACATCAAGGTAACCCGCCAAGATATTAGGATTCTCAAGCGTCGAGAAGACTCTGTTCTTGAGTTCGGGGAACTTTTCGGGATCCACCCACTTCATATCTGCGGTATCAATTCCGAATATGTATTGAAAATATCCCCACAGCACCACTAAGAGAGCGGACAGAGATAAAGCCAGCACAACTCTATTGACTTGGGCTCGCGTCCGTATGTTCTGCCCTATCAGTAAATATGTCAGCATATACACGCCGACAAAGGCGAAGTAATGATAAATCAGCTCAAAACTCCTTGCCGACGAGAAGAAGACCGAGATTGCACTGATAAGGGCGAATAATCCCACCTGCAGATCAAGCGGCAGTCCCCTGAGTTTGAATCTTGTATCAATTCGCAGCCTCATCAGCCAAGCGATGATTCCCACGAGGACAGCCGCTGCGGCAACACTTGGAAAGAGTGCAAGGAAGAAACATTCGGCAACAATGGCTCGCATTGTCCACATCTCCAGCTTTTTAATGCGCTGCCTTCTGATAAATACGTTTACACGTTTCAATTTACAAATAAACTCCTTAGAAGCAGGTAGTGTCAGGTGAATGTTATATCAACTGTCTGCTCAATTTGTACCGAGTACCATCTGATCAAGACGCTTTCCACCTGGAACCATCGGCAGGACGTTCTCCTCTTCGGGAACTATGACATCAATCACCGCCGGTCCTTCAGAAGAAAGAATCTCCGGCAGCCTCGTCTCAAGCTCCTCAGCCTTGTCAAGACGGTAGCCTTTGATACCCATTGCCTCGGCAATCTTCACAAAGTCACGCTTGCCCTTGAGTTCCGACTGTGAGTAATGATGATTATAAAATAGCCTCTGCCACTGCCCGACCATACCAAGTATGAAGTTATGCACAATGACAACTTTGACATCAATATCGTGATCGGCAATCGTCGCCAGCTCTTGAATATTCATCATAATGCTGCCGTCACCTGTGAAAAGAACAACTTTCTTGTGGGGACAACCTAACTTTGCACCCATAGCCGCGGGGAGACCGAATCCCATTGTACCGAGACCACCGCTGGTGAGGAATTGACGCGGATTTTTTGCCTTGAAGAACTGTGCCGCCCACATTTGGTGCTGACCAACATCAGTGACGGCAATGGTGTTATCGTCACTGAGTTCGCTGATCTTTGTGATAAGTGCACCGGGCTTAATGGAATCACCCTCAACGCTGTAGCCGAACGGGTGATCATTCCCCTTGTCAAGGACAGCTTGCAGCCAGTTGCTGTATCTTGTTTCAAAATCAGTCGTCAAGGTGTCCAGCTTAGCGCGGAGGATAGGCAACGACCAAGATAAATCCCCCAGAACCCTATAATCGACGCGAACATTCTTATTGACTTCGGCAGGATCAAGCTCAAAGTGAATGATTTTGGCATTCGGTGCGAAGTCAGCCACTCTGCCCGTCACTCTGTCACTAAATCTCATTCCTATCGCAATAATCAAGTCACTTTCCTGAATTGCCATATTGGCAGCATAGGCTCCGTGCATGCCGGCGAATCCGAGATAGTGTTTATCATTCGGATCAACACAGCCAAGTCCCATAATCGTCGAAGTTACGGGACAGCCGAGCCGTCTGATAATCGACCTTAACTCGTCGGAAGTGTTAGAGAGCGTAACTCCGCCGCCGTAGAAAATTATAGGTTTCTCGCTTGCCGCAATGGCTTGTATAGCCGCGTCAATCTCCGCCTCGTCACCGATATATTTGCCGGTGTAGCCGCGCAGCTTAATATCTTCAGGATAGTTAAATTCAAATTCCGTGTTGAAAACATCAGCCGCAACATCAATAGAGACGGGACCCGTACGTCCTGTCCTTGCAATGAAGAAAGCCTCTTTTAATATGCGCGGCAATTCTCTAACATCTTTGACTAAATAATTATGCTTGGTTATTGGCGTTGTGATGCCACAGACGTCGACTTCCTGGAAAGAATCCTTGCCGATTGCGGGATTGGCAACTTGTCCGGTAATGCAGACAAGTGGGATTGAATCCATATTAGCCGTTGCGATGCCGGTGATGAGATTAGCGGCACCGGGGCCTGAAGTTGCAATCACTACACCGACTTTACCGGTGGCACGAGCATAACCGTCAGCCGCGTGGACTGCTCCCTGCTCATGCCCCGTCAAAATATGTGGAAAGTTTGCCTTGTAAATTTCATCATACAATTTTAAAACAACGCCGCCAGGGTATCCAAACACCAAGTCGACGCCTTCTCTCTTCAGGCACTCAAGTACCGCCTGCGCTCCATTTATTTTCAAAAATTTCTCCTCCATTCTATATTACAACGTTATTACTTCTTCACAAATACAAAATCTCCTGCATTGAGGGCAAGAAGTTCCACAACTCTATTTACCTTTTTGAGTTGCTTATTTCCTGCTTTTTTTGGCTTTGAGCTGAGTTTCAAGTTCACGCACCTAAATGCCCGTGTCTGATTGAAAGCAAAAATTGACAATCCTCATTTGCAATGGTAAAATAATAAAATAAAAATCCTTCGTGAGAGGAGTAATCAATTTGAAAAATAGAGTTGTTATAACGGGGCTGGGTGCCGTCACTCCGATTGGTATCGGCAAGGAGAAATTTTGGGATTCTCTTATTGCGGGCAAGAATGGTATAGGCAGAATCACTCACTTTGATCCGACCGACTATCCCGCACAGATTGCCGCTGAAGTGACAGACTTCAATGCTGAGGACTTCATCGACAAGAAGGAATCAAAGAGAATGGATCACTATACTCAATTCGCTCTTGCTGCCGCCAAGCTCGCCATTGAGGATTCAAAGATTGATCTTGATAAAGTTGATCGCGACCGTTTCGGCGTCTTCATCGGTTCCGGCATTGGCGGTATTGAGACGCTGCACTCTCAATATGAAAAGCTCTTTGATAAAGGACCTTCAAGGATCAGTCCATTCTTCATTCCTATGCTCATTCCGAATATGGCCGCCGGTCAAGTTTCCATTGAGCTCAAGCTGCATGGTCCTTCAATCTGCATTGCCACCGCTTGTGCCACCGGCACTAACTGTATCGGCGAGGCGTTCAAACTCATTCAGAGCGGCGGTGCTGATATGATCCTCGCCGGCGGCTCTGAGGCAAGCATTACTCAAGGTCCCATTGCCGGTTTCTGTGCTATGAAGGCACTCTGTGTTGATCATAATGATGATCCCGCTCACGCCTCAAGACCCTTTGACAAGAACCGCAGCGGCTTTGTCATGGGTGAAGGCTCTGGGGTGGTACTGCTCGAAAGCCTTGACAATGCCAAAGCACGCGGAGCTCACATCTATGCTGAGATTATAGGCTATGGCACCAACTGCGACGCCTACCACATCACCAGCCCTGCACCGCATGGTGAATATCAAGCTAAATGTATGCAACTTGCCATCGACGACGCCGGTGTCAAGCCTGAAGAGATTGACTACATCAACGCTCACGGCACATCAACTCATATGAATGACGAGGGCGAGAGCGAAGCCATTAAAACTGTCTTCGGTGAACACGCTAAGGAAATGTCCGTCTCTTCCAACAAGTCAATGATAGGTCACCTGCTCGGTGCTGCCGGCGGCGTGGAGTGCATTGCCACTGCCTTGACAATCGAAAATGATATCATTCCTCCAACTATCAATTACGAGACGCCTGACGAAGGTATGGATCTGGACTATGTCCCCAACACCGCCAAGAAGAAGGTTGTCAATAAGGCTGTATCAAATTCTTTCGGTTTCGGTGGTCACAACGCTTGCATTGTCTTGCAGAAGTTTGTTGACTAGGTGAGGGTGGTTTTTTTGAGTGAAAGTTTAACCGAGCAGAGACGACAGACGTTGGTGAGATTTGAAAAGCTGATCGGAGTCCACTTCAACGATATAGAGCTCCTCAACACTGCCCTGACTCACACCTCCTATGCCAACGAGATGGATCGCCAAGTCCCCGACAATGAAAAGTTGGAGTTTTTGGGTGATGCCGTCCTTGAACTCTCCTCCAGCACTTACCTCTATAGTCACTTTACAGACTTCTCCGAGGGCGAGTTGACAAGAACCAGGGCGAGTATCGTTTGCCAAGATACTCTATCTAAACTCGCCAGAAAGCTGAATATGGGAAAGATTATTTTGCTGGGACATGGCGAGGAGTCAAACGGCGGCAGAGAACGTGATTCTACACTTGAGGACGCCTTCGAGGCTGTCATTGGTGCCATATATCTCGATCAAGGCTGGGAGGTCGCGAGAGATTATGTTATCAGGCAGCTTGCTCCGGAGTTTGAAAATGTCAAAGAAGGCGTCAACAGGAGCGATTACAAGACTGTCCTGCAAGAAATTGTTCAGCAGATGCCGCCAAGCGTTCTCACTTATGTTGAGATCAGCGTCAACGGTCCCGATCACAATCGCGTCTATGAGTATGCTGTCGATATTGACGGCAAGATCTACGGCAGCGGTATCGGCAAGAGCAAGAAGAGTGCGGAACAAATGGCAGCTAAAGAGACGTTAAAAATCTTGTCATTGAAATAGCAAAAAATAGCGGATTGCAACTCAACGCGATCCGCTTTTAATTTATTTCAGAATGCGGCGTAATACCCCTAGCTTTAGCTATGTGGATATAAGCCGCAATTCATAATTGACAATTTCTAAATTCAAATGTACAATCGTGGGACACACGGGAAGTTACGCTTGTGGAGAACGTGTAAGACCTAAAACCTAGCTGCTTGTAGCAAAGGCTGTGTTCATTGAAGCAAGAATCCACCGACTTTAGCCGTGTGGAGTGTCAAGAAGAAAAGATAAAAGCTCATTCAAGATAACTTCGGCAACCTCCGTCTTGCTCATCTTGGGATAGGGTGTTGCACCGTTTGAAGTTATCAAAGTCACTATATTAGTATCGACACCGAAACCGGCACCTTCTGACGTTACATCATTGGCGACAATCATATCAAGATTTTTCTTTTTGAGCTTTTTGATTGCATTTGCCTCGACGGTTTGGGTCTCTGCTGCAAATCCTATTAATATTTGTTTCTGCTTACGCTGTCCGAGTTCCAGCAATATATCGGGATTTTTGACGAGTTCGAGGGTCAAGGTATCTTCGGACTTTTTTATTTTTTGTTTTGAAGGCTCTGCCACTCTGTAGTCAGCAACTGCCGCAGCCATTATCACGACGGAGACAGTCTCATACTCACTGAGGACAGCCTGTCGCATTTGTTCTGCTGATTCAACATTGATACATTTAACATTAGGCGGCACTTCCAAACTGCTTGAAGTTACCAAAATAACCTCAGCACCGTACTCTGCCGCGATCTTGGCAATGGCGTAACCCATCTTGCCGCTTGAACGGTTGCCTATATATCTGACAGGATCGATCGCCTCACGAGTACCGCCTGCCGTCACTAAGATTTTATATCCGCTCAATCGCTTGTCCGCGTTTAGGATTTTGTCAACCTGCTCAACAATCTCCACGGGTTCGGGAAGTCTGCCGACACCTTCAACACCGCAAGCCAACTCACCGCTGGACGGTTTTATTATATTAACACCGCGTTGTTTGAGTATCGACAAATTAGCCGTAACCGCCGCACTGTTAAACATATCCTTATTCATTGCCGGAGCAATTATCAGCGGCTTGGTCATTGCTATTGCCACAGTTGTGAGGGCATCATCTGCGATTCCTGCTGCCAGCTTGCCTATCACATTCGCAGTTGCCGGAGCAATTATCATTGCATCACACCACTGTGCCCATTTAATGTGAGCTGCCGTTTCTTCGTTGTTGAAGACAGTGGTCATCACAGGCTCCAGACTTATCTCTCTAAAGAGTTCAGGCGTCACAAACTTTGTCGCCGAATCAGTCATCACAACTCTGACTTCATCACCGCGCTTTTTGAATCTGCGCACAAGATCGACAACCTTATAAATGGCAATACCGCCGCTCACTCCTACTATAAACTTCAAATATCTCACCCCTCCAATCAAGATGTAAGATATTTTATATTTTGGAATAGAATTTGTCAATCAGATAGCAATTCTCCGCTCTTCATCATAAAACACAGGTATAACAAGGCTATCAATAACATTTCCGGTGCTTCCTTCACCTACAGCAACAAATTCCCAACCTCTGTCACAACGGCACAACGCTCCGAACAGTATTGAAGTCATTCCGTCGTATCTTTGAGAAAGATTGTAGTTACAAATTTGCTGATTGCTGTCTTCATTCAGAATATTTATATGAACATTTTTGACCATTCCAAAATGTTGATTTCCGCTCTTATTTTTAGAGACATCAGCCATAAACACGATCATATTATATTGCAAAGGAATTTTTTCAGGATCTATCATCATTATTTCAGACACATTGCCTTTGTCGTTCAAGCACTTACCGAGATAACGCACAGAGTGAGAAGGGTGCTCCGCATTGCAGTAGTTAATGATGTCCTTATAATCGAACCGCAACTCATCTTGACACATCAACATATAGGCGTGACACTCTATCGCATTGCTTTTAAAAAATTCCGAGAACCAAAGACTGTTTATTTTGTGAGGCGTGTACCAGCCGAGTTTGATTCTCAATTTGTCGAACTTACCCTTGACATTTTTTTTCAGAAACATTTCTTGCCCATCAGCCAAATGAACCGGCATTTTTTTCACCTCCCAACAAAATTTCGTACACTTAATATAGTTTAAAAAAATTACGAACTTCTTAACAAATTTTAAATTTTTTATAAATTTTTCAGATTAAGAAATAAAAAAAGAGACTGTCGCTCTAAACAGTCCCTCAAACATCTATATAAAACACATTACGCCAAAACTTTTGCAAGACGCATAAATTCGGGATTAAGTTTCTTCTTGTTATTTACTGCGTCGTGAAGGTTGATTGAAACAACATGACCGCGATTGAATCCAAAGACTATATCGCTGAGGCCGGAGATTATTGCCAATGCTGCATTCTCACCGAGACGGCTGGCATTGACACGATCAATAACAGTCGGCGAACCGCCGCGCTGAATGTGACCAAGTTTAGAAACGCGAGTATCAAGACCTGTCTTTTCAGCAACCTGCTTACCAATCTCGTATCCCTTGCCGGCACCTTCGGCAACAACCATCAAAATGTATCTCTTGCCCTTTTCGTAGGCTTCCTTCATATCTTCACAAATTTCATCAAGGTCGTATTCTTCTTCCGGCACAAGGATATATTCAGCACCGCCGGAAATACCTGCAACCATAGCAAGATAGCCGGAATTGCGACCCATAACCTCAAGGACGATTATGCGGCGATGAGCTGAGGCTGTATCACGAAGTTTGTTGATTGCATCAATGATAGTGTTGGCAGCCGTGTCGCAACCGATAGTATACTCACTGCCCCAAACATCATTGTCAATGGTGCCCGGCAGACCAACGATAGGAACGCCGGTTTCTTGACTGAAGATTGAGGCACCGCGGAGGGAGCCGTCGCCACCGATAACAACAAGGCCTTGAATACCGCGATCTACGAGATTTTTATAGCCGAGCATTCTGCCTTCAGTGGTTGCAAAACGTTTACAGCGGGCAGTACCGAGGAAAGTTCCGCCTCTTTGAATGATGTCGCTCACGTCCTTGGATTGCATTTCAAACATATCCTCATCAAGCAGTCCATGATAGCCGCCGCGAATACCCCAAACCTTTACACCTGCATGAAGTGCGGTGCGTGTAACGGCGCGAACTGCCGCGTTCATACCCGGTGAATCTCCACCGCTGGTCATAACTGCGATGCTATTCAACATAGAAAAATCCTCCTCTGCTCTAACAAAAATTTTAGTAAGGTATCTGTGCAAAATAATTCTTTATAAATAATATCACAAAATTTTTGAGTTGTAAATTATTCTAAAAATTTTTTGAAAATTTTATTTTGGACAGGTAATTTTTTCTTAATTTATCATTTGTGACGTGCAATCCTTGACAAATTCCTTATCTTCTATCATAATAATAAATATAATCGAACGATTAACGGAGGCAGGTATATGTTAAAAGTTTACAATACATTGACGCGAAGCAAGCAGGATTTTAAACCTATTGAAGAAGGCAAAGTCAGTATTTATTGCTGCGGAGTGACGCCCTATAATGAGCCGCATATCGGAAATGCAAGACCGTTTGTCACTTGGGACGTGATCCGCCGCTACTTCACCAAAAAAGGCTACAAAGTCAAATATATTCAAAATTTCACAGACGTCGATGATAAAATAATCACTGCGGCTAATCGTGAAGAGGTAACTTGGCGTGAGATTTCTGACAGATACATTGAGGCTTACTTTCACTCAATGGACGCTCTCAACATTCGCCACGCTGATATATACCCCCGCGTCTCGGAGACAATGGACGATATTATCTCAATGATTCAGACTCTTGTTGAGAAGGGTTTTGCCTATGTCCTCGGCAATGGCGATGTATTCTATGATGTCACTAAAGATGAGCAGTATGGCAAGCTCAGCGGGCGTAAACTCGACGACAACGAGGCTGGTGCAAGAATTGAAGTTGACGACAGAAAACACCACCCGATGGATTTTGCCCTCTGGAAAGCCGCCAAGCCTAATGAACCCTTCTGGCCGAGTCCTTGGGGCAAGGGACGTCCGGGGTGGCATATTGAATGTTCTGCAATGTCGCTTAAATATCTCGGCAAAAAATTTGATTTCCACGGCGGCGGCAGTGATTTAATATTTCCTCACCACGAGAATGAGATTGCCCAGTCACAGGCGGCTATTGGTGATGATCACAGCTTTGCTCAGTATTGGCTGCATAACGGTTTTATTACTATCGACCATGAGAAGATGAGCAAATCCGCCGGAAATTTCTTCACCGTCAAGGATATTCTTGACAAGTACCCCGGTGAGGTTGTACGTTTCTTCTTGATTCAAACTCATTACAGAAGTCCGCTTGATTTCAGTGAGGAACGTATCAAAGAGGCTCAGACTGCCTACAATCGCCTCGCCACTTCAAAGGACTATATCTTCGACCTCATCAGGAAGATGGATTCCGGCAATATGGATATGGGCGGACAGGGCAGCTCTGCCATTACCGTTTCCAAAGCCGGCGGGCTTGTTGAAATGGCTGAACGTCTTCTCAGCTTGTTCTATGATGCCCTTGATGATGACTTCAACACCGCCCTGGCAATCAGCCATATGTTTGAACTGTCCAAGGAGATCAACATTTACTACAATGAGATTATGAATAGTGGCGTTGCCGGTATAAATCAAATCAGCGAGAGCGATGCAAAGATAATCTATCGTGTCCGTGACATTTATATGGAGATGGCGGATATTATCGGTATTTTTGAGAAGGCCGTCAAGGCGGTTGACGAAAATGCAGAATTTAAATTGATTGATGATCTCATGGAGATTATCATTGCCAACCGTCAAGCTGCACGAGAGGCGAAGAATTGGGCGGCTGCTGATGAGATTCGTGACAAGCTCAAGGCAGTAGGGATTATTCTTGAGGATACCGCGCAGGGTGTCCGCTGGAAAAGAGCATAAGAAAGAGAAGTGATTAATATGAATATTGTAGTTACAGGCGGCGCGGGCTTTATCGGCAGCAACTTTGTCTATTACCTGCTGGACAACCGCTTGAATGATAAAATCATTTGCTATGACAAACTCACCTATGCCGGCAATCTTGAGACTCTTGAGCCGGCACAGTTAAATCCCAACTTTGTGTTTGTCCGCGGGGACATTACCAACCGTGAAGAAGTTGACAAACTCTTCACTGAACACAAGCCGGATATAATCGTCAACTTCGCGGCGGAAAGCCACGTTGACCGCTCTATTGATTCTCCTGACCTCTTTCTTCAAACTAATATCATTGGTACAAGCGTTCTGCTGGACGCCTGCAGAAAGTTCGGTATTCAACGCTATCATCAAGTCTCTACTGATGAAGTTTATGGTGATCTGCCCCTTGACAGACCAGACCTCTTCTTCACAGAGGAAACCAACCTTCACACTTCCAGCCCATACTCCGCCTCGAAAGCGTCTGCTGATCTCTTGACCATGGCTTACGGACGCACTTACGGCGTTCCTGTCACCATTTCACGCTGCTCTAACAACTATGGTCCTTACCACTTCCCTGAGAAGTTGATTCCATTGATGATTATCAATGCCCTCAACGATAAGAAGCTCCCTGTTTATGGTGAAGGTCTCAACGTCCGTGACTGGCTCTATGTTGAGGATCATTGCTCGGCTATTGATTTAATCCTCCGTGAAGGCAAAGTCGGTGAGGTCTACAATGTCGGCGGTCACAACGAGAGGGCTAACATTGAGGTTGTTGAAACTATCCTGCACATTCTCGGTAAGCCTGAATCCCTCATTGAGCACGTCACTGACAGGAAAGGGCACGACCTCCGCTATGCTATTGATCCCACTAAGATTGAGGAGCAGCTCGGCTGGAAACCCAAGACTTCTTTTGAGGATGGAATCAACAAGACTATTGATTGGTATCTTGCCAACAAGGAATGGTGGGAGAAGATCATCAGCGGCGAATATCAAAATTACTATGAAAAGATGTATGGCAATCGTTGAGGCAGGTGCTTTTCTTGAAGACGATAAACATCATGACTTCCTGCGACGGTAACCTGATGAAATACATTCCCATTCAGTTGGAATCTATTGAATTCAATCTCAAAGGCAGGCATATCAACTTTTACTTGTTTCACGATGGTCAAAACATCTCTTACGTAAACAAACTTAAGAAGATAAAATATAATAATATTAAGTTTCATGACGTTGTAATACCCAAAGAAGAAGCGTCAAAATACGAATTGATTGCCAACAGAGGGGGGGGTGGTGTGGAGCTGCTTACTACAGTCTCTGTGCTCATAAACATCTTCCTGAAAAGATGGATAGAATATTATATCTTGATACGGCAGATATAATGGTGATTGACAATATAGATGATTATTATTTCGACGACTTTGAAGGTAAAAGTATCATTGCAACAGCATTAAGATATATAAGATCAAATGGTCAAGTTGTGCCTTATGAAAAAGAAGATTTAATGCGTGGAGATCTATTTGCGGAAATAGCTCATGGATTATTCAATTCCGGTTCATATGTGATAAATTTAGAAAAGTTGCGTAATGAGAATTACACTATTGATAATTATCTTCTCTGTGCCGAAATGATGTACGACATAAAAGATCATATTCCCAAAGATTACTTCAAAGATCAAAAGCATTTGGGTCACTGGGGCGATCAAGTATATTGGGGTGATCAAGGTTTTCTTTCATTGATGTTTGTGGGAGATATAAAATATTTTGCTTATCCCAAAATGAAAAATACCATGTACATGCCGTATAATTTTGGAATATGGTACTTTAATCGATCGGATATCCTCCAATATAATATTAGCATTATTCATTATACCGGTGACGGAGAGAAAAAACCTTGGTATATGAAATTTCCAAAATTCTTAAAGCGTTTTCAGGATAAGGACAAACTTTATCCATTGGATAACGTCAATCCCAATTTGATTGATTGCTATAAAATTTGGTATGGATATGCTTTAAGAG
>CAJODU010000083.1:7551-14448 GCA_905233325.1 uncultured Selenomonadaceae bacterium | reverse complement strand
GCAGGTAAATCAAAGCACCCAGCAACAAGCCGAACACGCCTATACAAATGAGACCTATTATAATATCGATTGGCGGCAAGAAATCCATATAAATCCTCCGAAAAAGCTAAAAACAATTCTTATACAGATTATAATCATTTTTTGGTAAATGGTCAAGCCTTATTACGTACGGAATTCAATTTTTGAAAATACGCTTGCAACATTCGAGCTTCAATGATAAAATAATCTCAAAGAAAAAAGCATTCCGTTACGGACTCAACACCTAATTATACGGTCAGCTCATATATATGTTCGTTGTTTTTAGATTAACTTGCTGTAGCTGCCTAGACTGGCATTTAGGCGGCTATTTCGCTTGTTGGAACTAATTACACAATTTGATGAAAAGGAAGTTTTTAATTATGATAATTTTAGCATCAGGTTCTCCTCGTCGCGAGGAATTGTTGAAGAAAATTTGTACTGATTTTGAAGTTCACGTCAGCGAGGCTGAAGAATTTACAGACGCCGCAACACCTGCTGAACTCGCTGTTGAAAATGCAGTCCTTAAAGCCAGGGCTGTGGCTAAGGATTTTCCAAATGACACGATCATCGCTGCCGATACAATAGTCACACTCAACGGCAAAATTTTTGGTAAACCTCACGATTTTGACGATGCTTGTACAATGCTGCACGAGTTGGCTGACAAAGTCCATAAAGTTATAACCGGCTTGGCAGTGATTAAAGGCGATAATATCAGGACGGCTGCCGAAGAGACGGAAGTACATTTCGGTGAGATGACTGACGAGGAGATTGCCAACTACGTCCGAACAGGTGAACCTATGGATAAGTCCGGCTCCTATGCTCTGCAAGGTGGTATGGCTCCATATGTCAAAAAAATCAATGGCGACTGGTCGAACGTTGTCGGCTTGCCGCTTTATCGTCTGCGTAAAATTTTGCAAACACTCTAAAGAGGATTTTTTTCTTTGATGTAGTAATATATAAAAATGAATTAGATTCACATTTTGGAAATTTTTTGAGGGTGTCAATTTGAGTTATCCGATTAATTTGGATATTGAAGGCAAGATCTGCGTTGTACTCGGCGGTGGACATGTGGCACTTCGCAAGATTAAGGGGCTTTTGAATGTCAAGGGTAAAGTTATTGTAAATGCTCCTGAGGTCTGTGAAGAGATTCAACGGCTTGTTGAGGGCGGATATATCGAGTGGCGGCGACAGGCTTACTCAAGTGGCTGTCTGCCAAAAGGCTTGATTTTTATTGCCGCAACGAATGATTCAGAAATAAATCAGCTTGCAGCAAAAGAGGCCTCAACAAAACATATGCTGGTCAATATTGTCAATGCAGATTGCAAATTGCCAAGCCTAAACACGTTCAATGTGCCTTCAATCATAAGAAGGAATAACTTGTTGCTGACGATCTCCACAGAAGGCTTGTCGCCGGCACTATCCAGATGTATCCGTCAGCACTTGGAAACTCAATTTAATGATGACTTTGCAAGATGGCTTGAGCGGCTGTCTGCAATCAGAGAAGAAGTAAAAATTTTGATAAGTGACGCCGAAACTCGCGAAAAGTTTTGGCGCGAGGTTATGAGCAGTGAAAATTTTTCTTTGGCACAAAATGGAGAGATTGACAAAGCAGAGGTGAATATTCGCAATGCACTTGGCAGTTATCGGAGTAAATCACAGGACAGCACCTATTGACATTCGCGAAAAGTTTTCAATATCAAAGGACAGAATAATCGACGGTCTCAAAAATATTGGAGATTATGTCGATCTCAGAGAAGCGGCTATACTGTCGACTTGCAACCGCACAGAGATATATACCGTGACGGATTCCTCATTCAAGACGGCTGAAAATTTCGTTGCGGACTTGGTTGGTTATGTTGAAGATGTTGACGATTATCTATATAAATTCAGCGGCGTTGAATGTATTCGCCACCTCTTTAAGGTTGCCTCAAGTCTTGATTCTCTCGTCCTCGGTGAAGGGCAGATTCTTTCGCAGGTTAAGGCGGCCTATGCCCTTGCAAAGGAAAATTCAGCAACCGGAACGATTTTGAATACTCTCTTCAATCGTGCAATCGCAACCGGCAAGGCCGTCCGTACGGATACGAAGATCGCCTATAATTCCGTTTCGGTGAGTTATGCTGCCGTTGAGCTTGCCAAGAAGGAATTGGGCAGTCTTGTCCACAAGAAGGCGTTGATATTCGGAGCCGGCAAGATGGCACAGTTGACTGTCCGCCATTTAATATCTCACGGTATTGATAAAATCCTCATTGCCAACCACCACATTGAGCGTGCAGAAGAGCTTGCCGGTAAAGTTAGAGGTGAGGCCGTCGATTGGTCTGAGGCTTTTGAGCGGGCGGTTGATGTTGATGTGATTGTCACTTCCACCGGTGCACCTCATTATGTCGTCAAGGCCGCTCCGACTCGTAAACTTATGCAGCAGCGTAACGGCAGGAAACTTTTCATTATTGATATTGCCGTTCCGCGTGATGTTGAGCCTGAAGTCAGTGACATTGACGGCGTGACGCTTTATAACATTGATGATCTTGAGGCGGTTGTCGATGAACACATCAGTCAACGCTATGAGGAGGCAAAACAGGCAAAAAAAATAATCGACGAAAATGTTGATGCTCTCGTCGATCGTTTTAAATATCTATCATTTCAGCCGTTGATGGCATCCCTATCAGAGAGAGCAGAACAAGTCCGCCTTAGAGAGATCCACCGTGCAGCCTCCAAAATGCCCAACCTCACCGAAGAGGAGCAAAAAGTTATTGACCATATGACTAAAATGATTGTCCGCAAGCTGCTCAGAATGCCGATGATGAATTTAAACTCCTCTGCCGGCACACCCGATGAGCAATTCTACACCGACGCCATGAAGTCCCTCTTCTTCAGGGCTAACAATCACTGACAATTAATCCCTGCGAGTGATGATAGTTGAAAGATAGTTGATTTTGTCGTTCTTGTGTGCATTTATATCTTCGATGATATTTTCATCAGGAAGACCGCAGCGACTGACAAGAGTGGCCTGTTGTGCCATGTCGTGTTTAGCCAGGGTATCGACTATCTCACCAAAATTTTTGTAAACCTTCATTAAAACAGAAGTGTCAGAGGCGTCAAGGGCGGCGTCAATGTTTCCAACGTCAGCCGTTGCCGGAATGATTGACAGAATATCATTTCCGAAGGCCACAGGTCTGCCGATTTTTGAGGCAATCGCGAGGAAGGCAGGAACACCGGGGATAGTCTCAATGTTGACATTTTCATCTTTAAGCAGGTTGAAAACATAAATATAAGTGCTGTAGAACATGGGGTCGCCTAACGTCAAAAAGGCGACATTTTTATTTTGACGAAGTATTGCCAAAATTTCTTCCTTGTTTGAGATAAAAACTTCGGGAGATTCGGCAAAATCCTTGACCATTGGGAAAACTTGGTATATTATTTCTATGTCTGATTTTAAATAGGGTCGGGCAATTTCAAGAGCGACGCTGCCTTCTTTCTTCTCGGTCTTCGGAGCGATTATCACATCAACTTCTTTGATTGCCCTGATGGCCTTGACCGTCAAAAGATCGGGATCACCAGGGCCGACGCCAATTCCGTAAAAAGTACCCAGCTTTGTCATTATCATCAAACCTTTCTCTAATGCAAAATTACAAACTACAGTTTACCATAAATATTTATAATTGTGAACAGAGGCAGTGAGATATGCAATATTTTTTATATATAATGGTGGCGGCACTGACAATATTTTTTATTTTTGAGATTCGCCGCTCACTTCGTCGCTCAAAGAAAACCGTTGAATTAATTGACAAATACTGGCTCAACAAGCAAAGCCCTCAGCTCATTGACGAGATGTTTGATTTTGCTGTCAAGGATAGGCGGCTTTCAAAGATTGTTGCAAAGTATAATGCCGACCGTGATGATTTTGCAATGCTTTACGACAAATTAATGCTCTGGGCGGATTTCAGAAAATATAATCGTTTCATTCCCATAACGTCCTTCTTTTACGCGGGTGCCTTGGAGTACTTGTTAAGCCACAAAGATGATGATGCTAAGTCCTTGACGGAAAAAATGCTGAATTACTTTCATATATAGTACAAATATTTTTCAGAATATGGTATAATTTTTTTGTTTTCGGGTTGAAGGAATTGTATTTTTAATGTAGAATTTGAAACTAGAGATTTTTTATTGTAAATTTTTAAAATTGGTCAGCAGGGACTAATATTTAAGTAAATAAGTGACAGGATAAATTTTTAACGGAAGGGTGTGTGAATCAAAAGTGTTGGATCAAATTATGAACTCCCCCAACTTCAACTATCTACCACGCGGCATGGAGGCAGCAACAATCAGACAGGAAGTACTGGCTCACAATATCGCCAACGTCAATACTCCAAATTACAAAAAGAGCAATCTGGTTTTTGAGACCTTGCTTGCTCAAGAAATTTACGGAGAAGATACCAAGGGTAAATTGCAAATGTTCAGGACGCATGATGCTCACTTACCTTTTGCAAACAGAAAACGTATTGCAGTGCCTTCAGTTGAGCAGGATCATCAAACTTTAATGCGTGTTGATAACAACAATGTTGATGTTGATATTGAAATGGCAACCCTGGCAAAGAATCAAATTTACTTCAACGCTCTCGCAACGCAAATGAAAGGCTATGTAGAAAAACTCAAAAATGCAATTTCCAGCGGTCAAGGCAGTTAATATCATCAGACAGTAATTCTAAACCGAATAAATAAATTATTAAAAATTTTGATTGTGTGTTTTGATATAGGAGAAAAAAGCAATGGGTATGTTTACAGGAATCGACGCATCAGCCTCCGGACTGACTGCCGAGCGTCTGCGTATGGACGTAATATCAAACAATATTGCAAACGCAAACACCACAAGGACTGAGCAAGGCGGAGCTTATCATCGCCGCTATGTAGTTTTTATGCCGCGTGAAAAAGAGCTTGAGAGTTTTGAAGATATGCTCAAGCAAGCAATGGGACCCAAAAAGTCCACAGGTGAAGGCGTCCGTGCCGTTGCCATAATGGAAGATGATGAACAAGGTCCGCTTATGTATGATCCAAGCCACCCTGACGCCAACGAAGAAGGTTATGTTGAAAAGCCTAATGTCAATATTGTCAGTGAAATGGTTGATATGATAACAGCTCACAGGGCTTATGAGGCAAATACTACAGCTATAAATGCTGCAAAATCTATGGCAATGAAAGCCTTGGAAATTTCAGGTCGTTAATTTGATTAATATAATTTGAAGTGTTCATAATTAAAAATAGTTAGAAGGTGAATGTATGGAAATAGAAGCGTTGAAAATGTCGCCGGTGCAGATGCATGCAGTAAGTCATATAGGAGAAAATCAGCTCACGGAGCCGCCCAAGCCTTTTGGAGAGTTCCTCGTTGATGCACTAAAAGCTACAAACGATCTGCAAAAACATTCAGATGCAATGAATGCGGCATTAGCTGCAGGCAGAGTCGAAGATATATCTCAAGTAATGGTTGCCAGCCAAAAAGCTGAAATTTCTATCCAACTCGCCCTTCAACTTAGAAATCGAGCAGTTTCCGCCTATCAGGAAATTATGAGAATGCAAGTATAGTTTGTGCTGATAGTTGAGGCAGATAGTCGAATCAGATCCAGTCTAATATCTGCTGTCGCTGACTGCTTAAAACTAGTGTTTTGAAGGGATGAGATCATTGGCAGATTGGATAGCGAAATATCGAGAGCTGTGGGAAAGATACAGCGGGAGACAACGTTACATTATAGTTGGCTCTGCTGCGGCTTTTCTGCTCCTGCTCTTGGGTATCAGCTTTTGGTACGGCAGCAAGCCGGATATGGTGCCGCTGTACACCAATTTGGAGACAAAAGATGCCGGCGATGTAGTAGACAGTTTGAAAGAATCGGGTGTCAAATACACCATTGAAGAGAACAAGACGGGCACAACGATATTTGTACCTGCCTCTGATGTTCACGATGCCAGACTAAGTTTGGCAACTCAAGGTTTGCCGCGCGGCAATAAAGGTTTTGAACTCTTTGATGACAGTAAACTCGGTGTTACTGAATTTCAAAACAGGGTTAATTACCTTCAAGCCCTGCAAGGTGAATTGACAAGGACTATTGAACAAATACCTGCGGTAAATAAGGCAAGGGTGCATATCGTCCTGCCTGAAGATTCGCTCTACAGCAGGAATGAAAAGCCGGCAACGGCCTCCATTATGCTTATACTTAACCCCGGTGCTGAAATTACGCCCCAGGAAATTAAAGGAATTGTAAATTTAGTTAGTCACAGCGTTCAGAGTCTTCAACCTGAAAATGTCACGATTGTTGACGAGGCAGGTAATATACTCAACGAAAATCAAGATGATGAGGCTCTCAAAGAGCAGCGTATGAACTTGCAGACACTCAATCAAATTGAGATGACCCGCAAAGTTCGTGATCACCTCCAGAATAATATTCAGACCCTTTTAGACCATGCTCTTGGTGAAGGCAATGCCTTCGTCAGAGTCAGTGTTGAGCTTGACTTTGATGATCGCAAAACTGATCGTCAGACATTCACGCCTGTCGTTGATGAATCGGGTATCATTCGCTCGCAGCAGGACATCAGCGAGGCGTATAATGGTGAATCCAACGTACCCGGCGGTCCTGTGGGCGTTGAGGGTAATATCCCAGGTTACGTCGCGGAGGAACGCAATGCCAACGCACAATATGAGCGTAAAGAATCAACCAAAAACTATGAGATTAACGAAGAAAATCAAAAGATCATCTCTTCACCCGGTTCCATTCGCCGCTTGACGGTTGCAGTTTTGGTTAATGATACCGTTACCGAGCCTCAGCAGGAGAGCTTGTTGAGGGCAGTCAGTTCCGCAGCGGGTATCAATGAAGATCGTGGGGATATGATTTCCGT
>CAJODU010000083.1:0-7358 GCA_905233325.1 uncultured Selenomonadaceae bacterium | reverse complement strand
TGCAAGGCAGCGTGCAGAAGAAGAGGCACGTCAAGCCGCTATCGAGGCCGGAAGAATCGAAGAAGAAAAACTCACACCGGAAGAGAGACGCCAGCGCGACGAGAAACAGGCTATACTCAAATTCATCGACGAGAAACCTGCCGACGTTGCAATGCTTATCAAGCAGTGGCTGTCCGAGGACGATTAAGTATAAATATTTCTGTTGGGAATTAGTCAGTAATTGCTGATTAGTTCCTTTTTTTGCATTTTTTCACTGAATAAATTTTTATAAGAGCGCGGATTTTTGATGAGTTCAATCGTATAATAGGATAGAATAATTTACATCAAGCAAGCAGGAAATTTTCCTGTTTGATAGAAATGAATATAGAATGAAGAATATTTCTGATCCGGAAATTTCTTCTTGTTTTGATATTTGAATCAAGGATAGGTGGACGAAAATGAAGAGCTATAAAAATAAGCTATTAACGAAAAGGATATTGGCAATGGCGGCGGCGGCATCATTGTTCGTTGCGCCTTCAATCACCCAAGCCCAGAACATCACCAAGAGTGACAGCTCCAAGGCGAATACGGTCAAGGTCAACGGGAGGGTCACAAACGTGACGCCGGACAAGACCGTCAACGGCGGCAAGACTGCCATTAACCAATTTAAAAATTTCGACCTGGACAAGGGCAACATAGCCAACCTTCATCTTGAGAAGGCGGACACTTTGGTGAATTTCGTCGACAGCAAGGCGAATATCAACGGAATTGTCAACGCGGTCAAGAATAACAGGGTTGACGGGAATTTATACTTCCTCAGTTCCAAGGGAATTGCTGTTGGTGAGGCGGGGGCTATCAATGCCGGTAAAGTCGGCCTTATCACTCCCAACGAAACGACTTATAACACGCTTTTGAATAATACTAACCTCTCTGATGAGACCTTCTCAGCGGGGGGGCTTGATAATATCCCCCTCAATGTAGACGGTTCAATCTCCATTGCGGGAAGTATCAACGCTCCAGGGGGGATCACTATTGCAGCACAGAATGTCGACATCAAGGCGGGGGCTAAACTCCTCAATACCAACACAATCGATTATTCAAGTATAGTCAATACTGTTGACGATCAAGGGGGGGCTGTCAATGCCGGCCTTGAGGGCAATCTCACCCTCACCAAAGACGACAACGGCGGGATTTATATAAGTGCCAAGGTCAATAATGATACCATTTCTCAGTCAACCAACATTATGGATCAGATTGGTGTTGATTTTGCAAGGCTTTCCTCTGCTCCTCTCACTGCTGAAATCAAAGTCGGGGAGGGGGCTGCTCTCACTTCCGATGCTGATGTAAATATTAAGGCCTCCCTCACTTCAAGTCACAACTACGACAATACCTCGCCATTGACGGCTATATACGGCCTCAAGACCAATATCGACATTGCCGGAGCTATCCAAGCCAAGAATATCAGCCTCAACTCAACCTTGACGGAGGATTACACCCGCCTCAGCGATGTCAACTCTGACGAGAAGAAAGCCTCTTCGTCGTTTGATATTACAATGCTCACCAACCTCTTCTCTCTGTTCAATGTCTCCAATCTCCTCCAAGACTATGGCGGGCTTGCTAACGGCTATCTGTTGCGCTCTAACAATGCCGCCCTCACCGTTGGCGATAAGGCAAGCCTCAACGCATTGCCATAAATGCTGATTCAACAATCAACGCTAAGCTCAAAGGGACGGGCGTGTCGAACAGTGACAAAGGCGCGGCGGTCTTTAACTTCGGCCTTATCAACAACTCTGCTGACTTGAATGTCAAGGGCAAAGTCACCGCAGGGGGGGATCTTGATATCACTTCCAAGGCGGGGGCAAATATAGAGGAAAGTGCCAAGATAGACATCAAAAAAGACAAGAATACCGCCACGACGATAGCCGGAAACTTCTTGACGGGAGCCACCGAGGCCAACCTCAAGATTGCCGATAGTGCCAACATTACGGCGGGGGGTAAACTCAATCTTGCCTCCACAGCCAACTCTCCAATCAAACTTGAAAGTGCAGTCAACAAGGAGGGCAGTGGCCTCGGAGCCCTTGTTATCAACTTTGACAAGTTCGACAGCAAGGCCAATCTTGATGTTGATACCAACCTCAAGGCGGGGGGGAATATCACTATCAATACCGCCTACACCGCTCCAACATTCAAGGTGACCAGCGAAATAGCCACAAACAACCCCACAACTGACGCTACACAGAGCACAGAAGAGGCAAAGAAGACACAGCAGGCAGGGGAGGAGCTCAACAAACTCTCCGGAGGTGGGAACGATACTACAGGAGGGGGCAATAATCTCACAGCCAATGCGTCGATAGTTATGGCGGAGAATGCCTCAACCCTTGCCATTAAAGGCGTGGAGACTACCGGCGACTTGTCTGTCTCTTCCTCGGACGTGATGACAGATCCCCAAGTCGGAGCTATCAGTCTGGTGGCGGCAGAGCCCGCAAGTACAACGATCAGCCCTGTTATTACCTATTCAAAAATCAATAACACCACAAATATCGACCTTGAGGGGGATCTGACAGCCAACAAGATAGGAATCAATAACAATCTGACGTTAGATGCCCCCCGCCTTGAGCAAGCCAAGAAGGACGTCCTAAGCCTCAAAGATAAGCTCACGAACGCTTACAAGGCAGTCATCAACAAGGTGAAGAATGCCGACACCAAAGACGCCCTCGACGAGGCAAACAAGCGTCTCGACAAGTTCCTCAAAGACCTTGAGGGCAGCGACGGCGACGCGATGAAAGCCCTCACCGGCAGCGGCAACGAGATTCTCAAAGACCTCAAGAATTACTTCACCTCAGACCCCGACGTACAGGCCGCCATTGCAACCTTCGAGAAAGTCACGGACGCCACGCAGGTGTCAAACTTCTACGCCGACAAGGAGACTGTCAGCACGGACAAGAGCGGCAACCCCAACTTCAGCCTTGCCGCGACGGCTCTCGTCAATCAGATGAACAATACCGCAACAATCAAGGCGGCGGACGGGATAGCCCTCAAAGCCGGCAGTGGCGGTCTTGACGTCAATTCCGCCCTCGAAAATATCGGATTCAGCGTCAGCGGTCACATTTTGCCGAAATCCCTTGATACGTCGGCGATTGACGCGGTTGTTGGGGTCAATCTCATCAAAGACAACAATACCACCACATTTGGAAAGAATGTCACGATGTCGGGGGGGGATATAACCCTCAATGCAGACAACAAAATCAATCACTTGGTTCTTAACGACGGCAGCGGCAAGGGTGCGAACAGTTCCTATCAAGCGGCGGGGACAGTCTCCTATGCGGGAGGGGGTTCTACTGCTGAAGTTAAGATCGGTGCGGCTCCGACAATCACTGCCACTAAGGCCTTCAAAGTCAACACCAACAACGATACCAACCTCTTCAACGTAGCCGGCGGGCTTAGTTACGGCTCCGGCGCGGGGTCTGTCGGAATTGGCGTTGCTATCAATGATTTTGATGTCAACACCAAGTCAAACGTTGGTACGACTGATTCCAAGGGCTCACTCAATGCCGTGAGTACAGATGTTAAGGCCACCACTGACGGTATGGTCAATTCCCTCAGCGTGGCGGGCTCTCTGGCAATTCCCAACTCTTCAAGCAGCAGCGGATATATGGAGAAACCCTACGAAGAGGCCGCCACCACAAGCACCACGAACACTACAAATCCCACCACCTCAACCACCTCAACCACCTCAACCACCTCAACTACTTCAACTACTTCAACTACCGCCACCTCCACCTCAACTTCTGCCGATTCACTGGGTATCCCCCTCCTTGACAATATCAACGGCTTCCTGCAAAGTGACTCAGTGAATAAGATCACCGAGATTGTCGGAAAGGTCAAGACAGCAGTCGATACAACGAAGGAGAAAATCGACAAGGTACAAAATGCCGTGACAGGGGGGGAGAAGGGCGATGGCAAAGTTGCCAAGACGAGCGAAGTGACGGGCGACAACCAACCAAGCCTCACCTTCGACGGAGCGGGCAGTGCCTCCGTCAACCTCGGCAGCAGAACCACTCAGGCCACCCTTGACGGCCTCACCGCCACCAACCTCAACACCACCAACCTCAACACCACCGACAAGAACTTCACGGGAGCGTGGAGTGGAGCGGGGGCCTTGAACTTCCGCGGCGGCAGTTCAACTTCTGTTGCCGTGGCGGGCGCGGTTGCCGTAAATAGGGTTGATTCTAAGGTTCTTTCGGAAGTTGCTAAGGTTGATAAACTCACCGGTGCCCTCAACAGTACCGCTAATAAGGAGGGGGCTTTGATTGCTGCCGGTATAGGGTTGGCAGTCTCCACTTCCTCAGGCTCAAACTATACCGGCGCGGCGTCTGCCTCGGTCAACCTCGCCGACAACAGCGTCAAATCAAGCCTCAATGATAACAACTTCAACGGGACGACCCTCACAAATAAGGCTATCAATCGTGATTTGCAGATCACGGGCGGGGTCAATCTTTCAGTCGGGACAGGCTCAGGTGGCGCGGCTATGGGAGGCTCGGCTGTCTGGTCTGATATTTCCAACAAGGTTTACTCTGAATTTAACGGGGGGACTTATAATCTCACTAACGCCTTCAACAACCTCACCAGGACAAGCCTCACGGATATTGTCGGTGCGGCGGGCGTGAGCGTCTCGACGGGGGGGTATGGCGTCCAGGGGATTCTCGCCTACAACCGAATTGTAAACGACGCGAGGGCGAATGTCACAAATGCCGCCATTACGGCAAAGTCCTTCACTAACAATGCCTATGATGAGGTGAGCGACAACGACTACAACAGCGTTGCGAGCGGCGCGGGGCTTGATGTGACGGGCGATTCTTACAGTAAGTTTGCCAAGGTCGGGGAGGTTGATTCTACCCGAAAGACTATTGAGAACAAGGCTGAGGGTAAGGACGGCGTTGCGGCTGATGAGTCGGTCGGGTATGATACTACGAAGGCGGGCAATCTGATAGTTACCGGCGGTATTGCTGTGGCGGGTTCCAGTAAGGGAGCGGCACAGGCGGCGGTGGTGATTGCCGATGTTGACAATGACTTCAAGGCTGAGGTGGCGGGGTCTACAGTCACTACCACCGGCAATGTCAATATCAATGCCAAGAGTAACACGCTGAGTGTCAATGCTGCAGCGGGTGCGGCGGTTGCGGCGAGCGGCTTTGGTGCGGGGGGATCAGTCTCCTGGTTCACCAGTGACAATGAAGTCATTGCGGGCTTCGACGGCGGTGCCTCAAAGAAAGCTCTCAACGCAAATGCACTCAATATCACCACCGACAGCAAGGCCTTAGAAATCAACGTCGGCGGGCAGGTGAGCGGCGGCAGCGGCGTCGCGGCGGGCTTGGCTATGGCTTACAATGCCCTCAATGATAACACCGAATCATATTTTAAGGCTGCTACCCTTGATAAAGCCTCTACTCTCGGCCTTAGTGCCAAATCCGCAGGGAGGGTCTATGCCATTGGTGCCGGCGTGGCGGCCTCAACGAGCAGTGCTGCCCTCAATGGCGCGGTGGCGGTCAATCGCGGCTCCAACTCTACTTCTGCGACGATTGAAGGTGTCAACGGTGACAGCGTCAAGATTGTCAATGTCGAGGTTAGTGATGATGTGAACAAAGTGGCGGTAGTTGGCGGCTTGACGGCTACAGGCGGCGGGGTCGCGGTTGGTGGTTCTGTTGCCTACAATGACGTCGGCACTACCGCCAACAAACAGCTTACCCAAGCCACAATTAAGGATTCTACCCTCAATACAACGGGGGGGCTGAATGTTGATGTCAAGGACAGCTCCGATCTCCTCACCGTGGGCGTGGGCGTCAGCGGGAGCGGTCAAGTCGCTGTACAAGGCGCAGCGGCGGTTGCCACACTCAACAAAGATGTAGGCGTCAACCTTGACGGCTCAACAATCAGCGGCAAGAAGGCCACCTTCAACGCCAACACCAAGGAGGATCTCATCACCACTGCTGATGTCCTTGCAATCAGCGGCACAGCGGCCGTTGGTGCGGGAGTCTCTATCAATAACGACTTCACCAAGACGGCGATTTCTTCCAACAACACCAAATTCAACCTCAGCGACACCCTGAGCAGCAGTGCCGCCAACTCCTCCAAAGTGCTGACTATAGGTATCGGCGGTAGTGCGGGCGGCTCAGGTGCTGCAGTGACGGGTTCTGTCGCTATTAACAACCTCAACACCACAACCGGCAATACCTTTGATAAGGCCACCATTGAGGCGGCGAGGGGCGTCAGTATCGTCTCAAAGGGCGATGAGGCGATTGCCAACTATGGCGGCAACCTCTCCCTCAGCGGCAGCGGCGCGGCGGTCGGGCTCTCCGTCTCTGTCAACAATATCAACAGTGGTGTCGCCACGAAGGTCAACAATTCAACTTTCAAGGTTCTTGGCGGCTCCGGCGAGTTCAGCATTGCAGATACCGTTGACGATTCGGCAATCCGCAACAAGGTTGTCGACAAGGACACCTTCAACAGTACGGTAAGCCTTATGGATAGCCGCAGGAACGCGACTTACAGGGGGGTTCTTATTGACGCCTCTGCCACCCACGATATTAAGTCTGCACTGTTTAATGTCGGTGCGACAGGGACGGGCGCGGCTGTCAACGGCACAGTCAATGTCAACCGCGTCAACGGCAGCAACCACCGGTGGCAGTACATTCGACACCAATGGAGATGTTAATGTCGTTGCGCACGACTATACCAACACCAGCGGCCTCGTCGGGACGGCCTCGATTGCCCTCGAAGGCGCGGGCGTTGGTATCGGCTCGGACAGTGCCGTCCTCAATCGCACAACTACGGCAACCCTCGGCGGCAACGGTGACAGCGGCGGCCTCAAGGCAAGCAATGTCAAAGTTGACGCAACGGGCAAGCAAGGTGTCGGCAGTCTTGTCGCGGGCGTAGCTGCGGCGGGTGTCGGCGCGGGCTTGTCGAATGGTATCGCAGTGGACTTAATGAGCGGGAAAACCACTGCGACAATCTCAAATGCCAAGGGCAGCGTCAGCACGCTTGATATCACCTCCAACCAGAAGACCAACCTCAACACAATGGGCGTCAGCGCGGGTATCGGCGGCGTTGGTGCAGGGGTAGGACTCAGTGTCGATGTAATCAACAATAAGGCGAAAACCTCCACCAATGTCAAGGACAGCAGCCTCAATGTCAGCGGCACGACGGGCGTCAAGAGCAACACTGATACAACTATTGACTATCAGCTTTATGATGTCGGCGCGGCAGCCATAGGAGGGGGTGTTGCGGGTGCAGTCGCAGTCGCCAACAACACCGCCACTACCACCACCGACGTGAGTAACTCTACAATCAACACCACCGGCAATGCCGATTACACCTCCAACAAC
>CAJODU010000082.1 GCA_905233325.1 uncultured Selenomonadaceae bacterium | reverse complement strand
AAGAGCATAAGCGAATCCAACAGTATCACCTACAAGCTCTGCCCACGTTTCGGCGGCTATACTTGCGATTTGAGCGGTTGTCATACCGCTTGAAAGTACAGTTGTTGTATCACTGATAGCCACTTCCTGCCATTCGCTGTTACTGTAAGTGTAGTAGTGAGTAAGGTCAGGAGTGACAAGCAATCTAACATTACTGCTGCCGCTTGTGTTACTTGTAACAGTTACGGTGTTTATCTGCTCATAAGCAGTGAGAGAGATTAAGCCGTCAGGTGTTATGACTTGATTTTTAGGCACGGCGGTTATGACGCAAGTGGGAGCGGTACTGTTGTTTGTGAGTACGGCAAATTTGAAGGCTCCGAGAGTAGATAAAAATGTTATTGGATTATCATCTGTTGCGCTGCTGAAAAGTGCTGCCTTTTGTGAATTGCTCAATGCAGTCCAATCATCTGAAAGTTTTGTGCCGCCAAAGGTGTAAACTTTGTTGTCACTTGCAACAATCAAAGAAGAACTGCCCGGCACAACTGTCAATGCCCATGTACCTTTACCGCCGCCTGTTGCGGTCATTTTGATTTGAACCGTTCCGCTGCTGCCTACATTAACGGCCTCAACATTCTTGAAGTTGGCAAAATTGAGCGAATCACTCAACCAAAGATAGCTGCTGTCAATCGTCGTCGATGTACCCATATTGACGTTATACGTTGTTTTTAACTGCATATAGCCGTCAAAATATACATAATCAGAATCGTAATTAAAATCAGCGGCATCTCCATTATTAAAGCTGCAAGCCGTTACAACAACATTGGAAGAACTTGTCTCAAATTTCAACATCTCCAATGGCGGATAATTAAAAGCTGCACTGTAAGGAAGAGTTATGTCAACGGCTGTGCCTGCGGTTACATTTCTCTTGGTCAACTGCGAATAAGAGATAGAACCGCTGCCGCTGATTGTCTCTGCTGCTGATGGGCAGGAAATATAAGGGAGATCGCTATATGCGGTCTCCCCGTTTCCTACCTTACCATAAACAGCAGAGCCGTCATCTGAAAGTTCAAAACCGATTGCGCCTTCAGCTAGTACGGGATTTTGTGCTTCCCATACACTTTTAGGTTGCAGTGAGAACTTTATACGACTTTTCGCTGTTTTGGTCATGGCTTACTCCTTTTTATTCGCCGGCAGTGATTTCTCCAGCATCGATGATGATGTCGTCGGTGGTGTGAAGAATGGTTGCGCCGTCCGGCAGAAGAGTACTTGTCACATAGGTTGCAGCCGCAAGAGTGGCACGGGCGTCGGTGTAATATTGATTGGTGTCGCCTTCTTCGATGTCGTCAGTATCAAGTACCACATTGCCTGTCTTGTTGTTGACTGTTTGAACAGGTGCATCAGGAGTAAGAATTTGAGTGTAGCCTGCCTCTTGGTCAAGTTTAGTATCATCAATAACGCGGTAAGTCTTGTTGGTGCCGGTAACGATGACAACGTCGCCCTTCTGGACAGTTGCAGTCGTAAGTGCAAGACGTTCTGCCTCAGTTGCAACAACTTCAGTATCACCGATAGCAAGTGCCGGAAGGAAAGAAGTATTGATTTTGCCGTTACCGTCGAGGAAACCGTCGACGTCAGCCGGATTTACCTTGAGATAGGGCAGGTCGTTAAAGGCAGTTGTGCCGTCGCCAACTTTGAACATCTTTTTGTCGGTAATGAAACCGATTTCACCTGCTGCAAGGACAGGATTTTGGGCTGTCCAGTTTGCGAAAGTACCGCGTTTTTGTTTCATAATTTGATTTACGATTTTTTCTGCCATTTTAAATTCCTCCATTTTTTCAATACGATTGATTGTTTAGATTTCACCGCCATCATAAATTACGGTGTCCTCTTCTTCTTCATCAAGATTTCCGCCGTCATTTGGCTCTTCCACGTCAATATCACCTCCATCGTAGATGATAAGGTCGCCGTCGTCGCCTATATCGCCACCATCATAAGAACCAGATTGTTCTTCTTGGCGACCATCACCGCCCAACCCACCCAATGCAGCTGCGACACTTGCAACCGACTCAGACACCTCCTTAATCGCTGCTGTCAACCCGTTGATTCGATCGTCAAAATATCCAATCAGAGCCGACTCGTGAGCGATTATCATATTAGCGACTAACAACGGCACGCCGCGCTCCATATAGTCTTTAATCTCGTTAAGATGTTTTGCACGTAAGAGAGTAGAAACGCCTTTGTATGAGATTGAGACTTCTTTACCTTCGGCGTCAGGCGAGAATCTTACTATCTGATTTGCACTTCGATAGTTATTCTCTTCGTCGTAGTCAATATAAAAGGCAGCGTTAGCAAGTGTACCCGTGCTATCCTCAGTATAGCCGGAAATGCTTACACTACCTTTTAATGGCGTATAATTAAGGGTGATTTTGTAATCGGTTATGGGTGGTTAGGATCGTAATCCTTGAACTCTATCATTACTAAGCACCCTCTTTGTCCAGTAGCTCCTTAACTTGCTTACGGTATTTTTCGGGTACTTGCTCAAGTTTCTTTCTTCCATCTCTCACCATATCAGCGTAAAGCCTAATCCATTTATCCATTATTCTCACCACCCTCAACGATTTCAGCAACGATGTCTTGAAGGTCTTTGACGCGCTGCTCATTCTTGTCATTGCGTTCCTTTTCGGCTTTGAGTTTAGCCTCAAGGATAGCAATTTTTTGTTTGTCGCTGTTGGCAGGATTGTTATTTGACCACTGCATTTATCTCACCCCTTCGCTTATGCTGATTTTGTCCAGCCTGCGGCCACAGCCGTGACAACAGGGCTTTCTGCTGTCCAATAGTAAGAGATTTTGATTTGTTCGCCTTGTGTATGCTGCACTTTCAAGATACGAGTTTCATCATCATAAGACCACAGACCGGAACAGATGATAGTATCTTTTCTTGCATAGTGCGGCAAAACGAAAACTTGAAGGTCACCGGTAGCTGTACCGAGTATCTCATCTTCAACTTCGCCATCAGGACGGTCAAGCGCAAATTTGATTGTTGATACAGTCTTTTCAGTATCTTCTTCAGGCAGTGCAATTTGGAACACTGAAGAATATTCACCACTGGAACCATAGGCAAGACTTGAAATTTTTGTCATCTCCTGCCATTCTTCGCGTTCCCAGCCATACTCATAACTGCCGGTGATGGCCGCGCCCTTATCCGCAATCAGTGTGACTTCATTCTGCTCAGTATTCATTGAAAAGTTGGTGAAGTTTTGCCCGTTGACTTGAAGTCTAAAGCTGTTATATGAGATTCCCGAATCAGTCAATCTGATTGTTTGCTGTTCGCCGGTGCCGGTTCCGAGCGGATACATTGAACGATATTGTATCTCATTGCGGAACGCTGCATAAGCCTTGATTTCTGCGTCTTGAAGTTGCTTATGGCGAATAAGGCATTGAGCAAAGGATAAGCCTTTCGCGCTTTCATCTTTGCCGAAGTGCTTGGTAACAAGAATCAATTCAGTATTCGCGCCGCTGATTTTTGCGTCACTGCCGCTGTAGACGATTGAGATTTTGGACACCTTCACGCTGTCTGCGCCGCTAAGTGTGCTAACCGCGTATTTAACACGGAATTGAACGGCACTTGCTTTGATGTTGACTGCGTTTTTTATGTCCATGAAGTCCCCCCAGGTGTTGTTATTTCTGAAACGAACTTGTAAGACTGCGGAACCGTTTCCGGTTTTTTCAATGTCTGCTGAAGAAATACTGATGATGTCAATATTGTTTTCGGCAAGTACATAGATAGGGCTGTCCTCTGTCTTTTCGTACTGCGCCGTGTTGTTTGTTGTTTTTATGGAAATCTTGATCGTAGGAACCGCCGATTGAGATTCAGGGGCAGAGATGGCGACGATAGGATAAATCGTCTTGCCTACCCAATCAGGAATAGATGTCACTGATTCCAATTCCTCAACGGTGTTGCCTTCAAGCAAAACATTTTCAGCGTTGAGTTCGCTGCCATTCAAAACTTCAAGCAATGCAGCAACGCCAGCGGTAACAACTAATTTATAATATTTGGAATCAGCATTTGAAGCGTCGCTGTAGCTGAAAATTATTCTCCTGTCGGTATTTGTTGGCTGTGTTCCTTCGATTTGGAAACCGTCAACCGATGTAACGCTCTCGCAAGACAGCGGCGCATTATCGCGAAAGAGAGCTGTCCGAGTATAATCTACACTCATTTTGATTCTCCTCTCTAAATTAAAAGAGCCGCCATATGACGACTCCGAAATTTATTTCATTTGTTTTGTTTTAATCTTCTTCTCTCCGCCTTTTCTTCCTCGTGATGTTTAAAATCTTTGCATTTTCGACTACAATATTTCGAATACGGTCTAAGAGACTTATATTTTTTGCCGCAAACTTGACAAATCAAATCATATCTTTTCCGTTCCGATTCATTATCCCACGACATTTTACCTCTACAAGTATTTGAGCAGCATTTTGTCTTTTTGTTAGATGCAAGGAAAGTCCTTCCACAAACAACACAGACTTTTTCAACTCTCTTATTTTCCTTATCGGCTAACCTTTTACAAACCGTTGAACAATAACACCTTTTGCCGGAATCAAGAGAGCTAAATGTTTTGCCGCATATTTGACAAATAAAAATTTTGGTTTTAAGGTGAGAAGGCAAGTTGTGTATTTGGTGATGTTCCTTAGCTGTCACCATTTGTAAGTTTTCGATGTCGTTGTTTTCTGGATTAAAATCAACGTGATGAATTATATAACCTTTCGGCACCTTAATATTATGAAAGTATTCGTAGATTGATACGTGTAATGGTTTGTTACGAAAAAAGTATCCTTGTTTGCTTTTAGTATAAACTTCACTGTCGAAAAGTACGTGTCTTTCGTCAATCACTTCAATAGTGGAATCTTGCTGTTTAAAATTTTCTGCTGTCTTATTCACCGTATCCGTAATTGATTCAAATTGTTTTTCGCTGATGAAACCATTCTCAAGCATTTTAGCAAGCTCGGCATTGATGACCTTTGCGATTTTCTTTTCATTCATAGCAATCACTCCTTGACTTTTTTGCCAGTGATTGCTACAATAGAATAGACCTGTGGCAACCACTGTGTTTATCTAACTTCAACAATTAGATTTTATCACAAGTGGCGTCACGGGTCAATTATTTTTGTCAATTTTAGATACTGTTGCAATGTAGATTGAGTAGTTCTATAGCCATCACAGTGGGACATATAGCCACAAAAGCTATTTACACGTTGCCTAACCTCTTCAAATGTCATTTTGCCGTGATTAAACAAAAAGCTGACATTTTTAAATCTGATTCTTGCCGCTCTTACATTTCGTTTTCTTGGCAGCAAATAAGAGTGGTAGATACGATAACCGCAAAAATCCAAGCCTTGAGTTGACTTGAAGATGTGAGTTTTAGGGTTGAGCGTCAATCGTGTTTGAGTATCAAGGAACCAGTGAATATCGTTAAGTGCTGATTTCAATTCCTCTTTGTTATTCTTGATTAAAACAAAATCGTCCATATAGCGAATGTAGTATTTATGACCGGCACATTCTTTCATAAAATGGTCGAAGGGATTGAGATAGATATTTGCGGATAGTTGGGAAGTTACGGCACCAATAGGAATACCGACGCCCGGCGTTCCGTCCGCGCTGTAACCTTCTATTATTCGCTCCCAAATGGTCAGAAGTCGCTTATCTCTAATGGTACGGTGAATTTGTTCAATCAGAATATCGTGATTGATTGATTCGTAGTAGTGATGAATATCACCCTGCAAAATGTAAACGTCGCCTTGTTTTGCCGCCCGTCTGATAAAGTCTTGAGCGCGGAATACCGCTTGATGTTGCCCTTTGCCGGGCGTGACTGCGTAAGAGTCAAAGATGAATTTTTTAGCAAAATAAGGTAACGCATTAGTTACAATCGAATTATGAAGAAGACGATCGCGATAACTGGGTTCATCCACCTTACGCCTTTTTACTTCTTTCTTAGTGATGAAACGGCGGTAAGGGTCTGGAGTCCAAGTCATATTGATTAGTCTTTCACGCAAGTCATCAATGATTTCTTCGATGTGGTCACGAGCATAGGCGGCAACGTCATTGTATTTCTTGCCCTTCTGCACTTGTTTATGTGCAGCATATAAGGAATCAAGGCTGATGATTCGTTCAAAGAGATTATTGTGAGTGATTGGCATATTGTTATCTCCAATGGACGGCGCAGCGTTAGGCTTATGCTTACTTGTCGCGCCGTTGATTTTTATATTTGCCTGTAAGAGGACGGGACGCCGAGTCAAAATCTAATGAGGCAACTGGCCGAAAACCAAATACGAACAATTTTCGGCGTCTGACCGTTTCAATTAAGATTTTCGCAAGCCGAAGGAGAGATTCGTGTTGGAATTAGTCGGCGAATTGTTGTTGAAGTAAAAAGGGCCGTAATTGCTGCGGGACGAGCTCCAAAGGGAAAGGAAGCAATAGCCGGTGTTGCCCAAGTTAGAATAGTCCCCACACGACCGGAATAACTCAACGCCCCAAAATGTCTATTTCTCTTGCTGTTTGTCATTATGCTTTTGCTTTTCGAGCATAGCACCAACGATTTTACCAGCCTCATTTACTCTGCGTATCCATTTTTGTTTTCTCTCAATTGTGATATAGCCTTTTATATGAGATTCGCGGATTTTATAACGCAAAATATCGAGGTTGACGTCGATGTTTTGAAGTGTGGTTTTGGTGTAGTATTTCTTTTTCAATTTCACAGCAAGTGTAAATATCTCATTAACAAGTTTGCTGATTTCGTTGCATAGAACATATCGCTGAGTTCTAGGGTAAGAACTTTGCGTAAGACAAGTGTGAGTGTAAGAATCTAAATCAGCGATTATATCTTCGACAAATAGTCTGCGTTCTTGTTCTGTTTCTGTCATTGTTTACTCCATTATAGACGGCCTTCACTATCGTTACGGCCGTCACGCATCACACAGATTTTCGCAAGCCGAAGGAGAGAGTCGCGTCGGAATTAGTCGGCGAATTGCGGTTGAAGTAAAAAGGGCCGTAACCGCTGTGGGCCGAGCTCCAATAGGAAGTGAAGCAATAGCCGGTGTCGCCCAAGTAAGAATAGTCCCCACACGACCCATTAGCGGCGGTACCGTCAACAGTTGCGCCGAGCAGTAAGTCTCTCAAGTCATATTTGTCGGTGTATTTGGTATAGAAAGTTACAGGATAACCACTTGAAGGTGTAAGTCCTGTATCATACATATTGCCGTCGATACCGAGAATGTGCAAATTAGTATTTGCGATGGAGTGAATACCGCTCAGACTTGATACACGGTCAATGCCGTAAATCCAAAGTCCTCTATCGGTGCCGCCCCAAATATCTTTGATGTCAAAATGAGTTACACCCATTGCGCCATCTGCGCCGCCGATTGCTGTTTGAACATCTGCGCCGGTATATCCCATTGCAAGTGTTTCAGCAAGCATGAGCAGACCGCGAAAATGATAATCGTAAACATTGAGCATATCATAATCAGTACCGGCTGCTTTTGCCTTGTTGCGACTTTCGACGTAACCAAGACCACCCCACTGAGCGCCGCCATTTGATACAGCTACACCGTTTAAGTTGGTTGCGATGTAGGCAGAGTGCAGGACGCCATTTTCAACTTCTTCGCTTGCACTGTTGAATTTGTAGAAGGATTTATGAAGTCTCCAGTCGCTATCCTTTTTCTTGTCGCTGAATTTAATCGTGAGACCTGCACCGCCGCTGCCCTCATACTTCACATAAGTTTTTGGGAAGAAAACCATTTTGTTATTACCGTCTTGAACGGTCTTGATTTCACAAAATGGAAATTCTTTAAGCAGATTTGCATAGGTTGTTTCATAACCGCTTTTAATCAAAATTGCCATTGCTCATTATCCTTTCTTAATTGCCTGTATAATCAGTGCCGTCCTCGTTTTGCAGTTTCCAAGTACCTTTACCGCCGCCCGTCCTAATCATCTGTATTGCGATTGCGTGACGATGTACGATAGTAGTATCAAGCGTCATAAAGCCGCCGTTGGCGAATTTATAATCACCTTCAAGAGTGAAATTCGCCGCCTTGTCAAGTGTTGATTCCAATTCGACAAGACTTGAAGTCTGTGCGCCTTGACCTTTCCAATCAGTTGACGGATTCCAAGTTATGGCACGCCTATCAGCGGAGCCGGTGACTTTGCCGGTTTTGATTCCGGCAGTTGAACGATACAGGAAAGTATTATCAATGTTGAATGAGTTTACAACGTCGCTGTATGCAATGATTCTGTAGGTGGTATCGTTGCCGCCAACACCGCAAGTAAGAGACTTGACTTGTATTGATTCTTTGCGGATTCCGTCGGTGATTGTATACCAGCTGCCTTCCATAAGTCCGACGAGTGATTCGACATTGATTGTACGACTGTCGGCAGTGATTGAAGTTACCTTGATAGCAGTATCATCAATCTCATCTGGTGGGTCGAAGTCCTCATAAACAAAGGTATTCGACAAGTCGAGATTTTGAGCTACCATTGTGCGGATACCTATATTTTCAAGTTCGATTTCAAGGTTATTGAGTCTGCCATTCATAATAGGCAGTGTTGAAGCGTTTTCGCCGAGTATCTTCACTCTTGCATCTTCAATACTCATTCTGTCAAGGCGTCTAGCTCCGCCGGTTGAAACAAAAAGGTGAGTACAATCATTGACTTGATTGCCGATTTGCAAGAAATTAGAGTGAGGATTAAGGTCTTTGATGTGATCGTAATATTCGGCACGAGTGACGCCGCCAACAGAATCAACGATATTAATTGTGATGTTGTCACTTTGAGCGATTGCGACGTGTACATTCCATACCTCGTTAAGTATTTCACCGCTTGATGCTTCAGGTATCCATTGCCAATATTCGCCAGTGTTGCGGTAAGCGTACAAAACTTCTTCATTGGTGTCAGGGTCGATTGCATAAATACCAGCTTCACAAGCTCTAAAACCTTCAGCAAGCTCAGCATTGATAATTTCAAATTCCAATACTGCCGAGCCTGTACCTGTTTGACGATAGCCAACTATTGGTATTTCCATTCGAGGATGAGACATTGATGTCATATCCTCAATACTCATTCCGGCAGGAACCTCACCATCGCCCAGCATGGCACGGGTAACTCGGAATGGCTTATTCATAAGCGTTTTGGTGAAGAGATTCATGCCGGCTTGCGTTAAGCGCATTGTCCTCTTTTTAGTTGTTTCTTCTGCCATTCTTATCAACTCCTATCACTGTACAGCCATTGCGCCGACGTGCATTAAACCGACGTGATTCTCGACATAAGCCGTTCTAATTGTTCAAGGTCTAAACCTATCTCAATGTAGCGGCTTTTCTGATTCCATAATGTCACTTTGGCATTGTTGCCTACCTCCTCAATTCCGCTTGTCTTGATAACGCGGCACTTTGTTTTATTCGCAAACAAAAACACCGTTGACGTTGCCATTCCGCCTGTCGGTGCCTCATTTTTAAAGACTTTTGTATTTTGCCGTTTGATACGGCTATTCATATTCAAACTGATATTTGCCGGTGACTTGATGTCGGTGATTTCTTTCGGCAACGTGTCCTGTTGTGCTGATTCAATCTCAACATGACGACTTCGACTGTTCCAAAACGCGGTAGTCGCTTGTAAGTGATTGCTGGTATTGTAGTCAGGTTTAATAGTGAGGTGTCTTGTGCTAGTCTCAGCTAAAGTGAATGTTGGCACTATTGCCGCCTTGTTTAATTCTTCAGCCTTAAATAATTCTTTTAACTGCTCACCGTCTGCGTCAATACTTGTGATTTTTTCGCGACTGTTCCATAATGCAGCCGTTGTCTTGATTGATGATTCATCAGGAGTGTGGTCTGCGTTAATGGTGATGCAGCGAGAATTTTTATCACGGACTGCAACAAAAAGATTAGTTGAAGTATCACCGAGAGCATCACCTGTTAGGTCGTGCAAAATCTTTCGGACTTGCTCGGAATCAGCTTGAATGGTACTATTGCTACTATTTACCTGCTTTGTTGCCGTAAATAGCTTGCTATCACCGTTTGCAGGTGTATCAAGTTTGATTATCCTGCGACGCCCATTATCAGCGATTATTGCGGCCGTCGTCAATTTGGTTTGTAAGTCATCAGGCGTATCAAGTTTTAAAACTTTTGAAGTCTGCCGTTTGACTTTGGTGCCGGTTAAAATAACTGCTTGATTATAGTTGAAGTCAAAAAGCCATTTTGGAAGATTTTCTAACGATAACGGAATTTCACGCTTTGCATTTTGAAACGTCCGTATAGCCGCGTAAAAGCCGTTTAAAGCGCTGTCAATCGTCGGTAGGTATAAATACTTTAAAGACTTTTTACTGTCGCGTAATGAGGCGTACAGTTGATTATACGACGGTTTTATGATGTTGGTTATCTCTGCCGGTAACATTTCAAGTTTTGCCTCGATCTCACGATAAGCATTAAATCTCTCAAACAAGCCTGTAAAATGATAAAGTGCTGTATCTTGCGGTGTTTCGGGGTTTAGAATTTTTACCTTGCTGCTGATCAGCGCGTGTCCTTGATGAAAATTTATTTTTCCGTCGTCAGGTAAAGCAAGGCTAATCGTGATTGTCTTTAGACTTGAAGTCTTTGTTGCTGCTTTTATTACCGAATATGAAGGTGCTAAAATTTCAGTTATCCAAGACGGCAAAGGTTGATGTTCCGCTGCTATTTCGCGAATTGCTGATTGTGTTGGAAGTATAGCCGCTTTTGGTAATAAGATGCCGTCTTTGATTGTGTAGTCTGCGGCAACATCTATCACACCACTTTGACCAATCAAAACGTGCAGCAGGATATTGAGGTCGTTATCCTCAACATTTTCAAACGGCACATTTCGCCAGTTGTTAAATGAATTTACAAGCGCGAAGTAGTGCATCAAGATATTTCGCTCAGGATAAATCCATTCGTCGCCTTGCTTTTC
>CAJODU010000081.1 GCA_905233325.1 uncultured Selenomonadaceae bacterium | reverse complement strand
TGCTCAAAATATGCTTTGGCGCCGCCATTCATCTCAATAGGCATACCTTTTGTAGCACTGTCTTTGTTGATAGCTGCTGCAGCAGAATGTGCTGCCTTGAGACGATCAAGATTCTCAAAGATTGCTTTTGTAATTGCACCGCCGAGTGCATCATTCATTTTGTCCGTAGTGACAAGCATGGCCATAACGGAGACGGTCGGAGTGGCAACGTCAACACCGGCATAAGTACCGGCAGGAATAACTGTCTTGGTATAGAATGGGAAATTCTTTATCAATTCATCAGACTTATCCTCATCAATAGGAATAATCACAATCTTGGACTGTGAGGAAATGTCTTGAATTGCGGCAGTAGGATAGCCGGCAGTCACGAAAGCAACATCGACATTTCCATCTTTGAGTGCATTGCTGGCCTCACCGAATGAAAGATACTGGACATCAATGTCATCATAAGTGATACCGTAAGCAGCCATAATTTGGCGAGCATTTGCCTCAACGCCGGAACCTGCAGCACCGACGGCAACTCTCTTGCCCTTGAAGTCAGATACAGACTTGATACCATTCTTCTCAAGTGTGACGATTTGGCAAGTTTCAGGATACAACGCAGCAATGGCACGGAGATTATTAATTTTCTTGTTGCGGAACATTTCAGTACCTTGAGTGGCGTAATAAGCAATATCATTTTGGACGATTGCAAGATCAACTGACATTTCTTGGAGCATATTGATATTGGCAACTGATGCACCTGTGGACTGAGCACTGGCATTCATACCTTCAATGGACTTGTTGAGGATTTCAGCCATCGCACCGCCGATAGGATAATAAGTTCCTGCCGTTCCACCCGTTGCGATATTAATAAATTTACTTTCGCCGGCACCGCTTTTAACGCCGCCATTGTCATCACCGCAGCCTGTTACAATAAAAGTAGTCAACGCCAGCATTAGACAAAATACTACACCCTTTATTAGTTTACTCTTGATCATTGCAATCACTCCATCTGCATTTCTATATTAGAATATTACATTCTACAAAAAATGATTCAATTCCTCCCCTACCTTGCAATGTTGCAATGTATACAAAAAATTTTAGAGCATAACTCCATAATGAATTGGGCTGTACTTCCCACCGCAAATATTTTCAAAGCCTAAACGCTTAAATTCAAGACTTTTGGCATTTTCCTTGAGGACAACACGATACTTGGCAACACGCCGCGCCTCAGCAATCGCCTCAGGCGTAACTGCACGACGATCGACAATATCTCTGAGCGGATTTAAGGCAGTGCTGCGCTCCAGCGGGTGACGGAACATCGGATCAAAGTATACTACATCAAAGGAATCGTCTGCCACATTCCTCAAAAAGTCCATATAATCGACATTGACAACTTTAACCCTGTGCATAGCCTTCAAAACACTATCATTGTTGTCTGTGAAGTTATGAAGTCCATGCTCAACTATGGCGGCAAGATAGGGATTAATTTCCAGAGCGGTGACGCTGCCTTCCTCGCCGACGGCAAAACTTTCGACTATTGCATCGGCACCCAAACCGAGAGTGCAGTCCAAAACTTTCATACCTCTTTGTAAGTTCATGGCCTCAATGAGACGATCGCCTTCACCTTTGAGGCAATTTTTTATACGCAAATGTGCCAGACTGGGGTGAAAGAATATCTCATTATTCTCCGTGACGAGTCTCAGAGAGTTATTTTTGGCAACCAACACATATTTGACGTTGTGCATTTCGGCAAGCGCAGAGGTTGAAAGATTTTGCCGCTCAACGAATGGTATATTCAATTTGACGGCAGTGTTCTTGGCAAGGTCGATTGATGATTTTTGATTTTTGCGACCGGTTGTAACTATGGCATCATACAATTTGAAAACCTCATCAAACTATATCAATCGTTTCAGTGGAATGGGCAGTTATAATGTCTTTGGTGATTTTGCCGTCTTTGACGAGAATTTGACGATCCGCCGCCTGGGCAATATCCGGCTCGTGGGTGACAAGAATGATAGTTGAGCCGCTTGCGTGGAGGTCTCTAAAGATTCCCATTATCTCACCTGTTGACTTTGTGTCAAGATTTCCTGTCGGTTCATCTGCCATGATGATTGACGGTTTCATAGCGATTGCCCTCGCGATTGCTACTCTCTGCCGCTGTCCGCCGCTCAATTCTGAAGGCAAATGCTCCGCACGGTCGGCAAGTGAAACTTTTTCCAGAGCCTCCTGAGCCATTTCGAGACGTTGAGAAGTTTTTATTCCGGCATAGACCGCAGGCAGAGCAACATTTTCCAGAGAAGTCAACTTCGGCAGCAGATTGAAGTTTTGGAATACGAAGCCTATAGTTTTATTGCGAATGGCAGCAAGATCATCATCGGAAAGGTGACTGACCTCTTGATTCAAAAGTTTGTAGGAGCCTTCTGTCGGACGATCAAGGCAGCCGAGAATATTCATCAATGTAGACTTGCCGGAGCCGCTTGGCCCCATCAGTGCAACAAATTCACCCTCATTAATAATTAAATCCACGCCATTGAGGGCGGCAACAATCTCCGACCCCATTTTATAGAGTTTTTTTACACCGCTTAATGTAACTACGTTTTTATTTGACATTGCAACACCTCAAATTGCAGTTAATTTCGGATTATATTTTATCGGGATATTCAAGTCAAATCGGTTGCTTATTTTTTCTTGCTTTTCAAAATGCTCTTTGATATATTGATTCATATCAACAGAAACAGCATTGACAAAAACGTCTTCGTAATCATCATCTATATCATCTTCACAGTGCGGATCGAGCTTGTCTATAGGTGTAGGCGTCGGTAATATATTACCATCTTTTTTTTCAGAGTATATATAACCGGCAAGACAGTCGACAGCCATTGCCATTGCCTCATTAAAATCTGATCCGTCAGTAGCCAGGTGATTCAGATCGGGAAATACTACGCTGAAAGAACCATCTTTTTCTTTGTAAAATATAGCAGGATAAGTAGTCAACATAAATTTCACCTACTTTTTAATTTGAGCTTGCTTAAAAATAGAGTTGATTGTTTTCTTTGATAAATCTTTTGGTTTAGTATGTCGAGGAATTGTCACTTTGCCTTTTTTCGTATGATGCTTGTAGTGATAGTGTGACCCTTCAATACTATCAAGAAACCAACCATCGGCAAAAATTATATCTTGCATTTGTTCAAATGTCACATCAACACTTCCACATTAAATATAAATCCTCGGTACACGTCCGGAAACCAAGCAAGTAACCTCATAGTTAATGGTATTTAAATGAGCGGCGGCATCATCACAAGTCAAAGTATCCGAACCAAAGAGAGTGACTTCATCACCAACCTTGACGCCATCAATGTCCGTTATATCAACCATCACTTGATCCATACAGACGCGGCCGGCGATTGGTGCAAGTTTGCCGTTAATCTCGACGTGAAAACCTTTGTAGGCACGAATGTAGCCATCAGCATAGCCAAGCGGCAGAGTAGCTATCACGCTGTCACGGCTTGCCACAAAGTCACGCCCATAACCTATGGAAGTTCCCGCCTTGATGTGTTTGATAAAGGCAATGCGGGCACAAAGTCTCATAGCGGGCTTGAGCTCAATGGTGTGAGTAACCTCAGCGGAGGGGTAAAGACCATAAGTAATGATACCTGCGCGCACCATATCATAATGTGCCTCAGGTATTTCAAGGATCGCCGCAGATTCGGCAATGTGGCGAATTTTTATTTTAATACCGAGCTTGTCGATCTCGTTGAGTGCCTTATCGAAGATGGCAAGCTGTTCCTTCACGAAGGACTTATCTTTGGAATCGGCAGCGGCAAAGTGAGAGAAGACGCCCTCAAGCTCAATATTCGGCATCATTGAAATCATAGTTGCAAGTTCGGCAGCCTCCTCAACGGCAGCTCCAATCCTTCCCATTCCCGTTTCAATCTTGAGGTGGATTTTGGCTGTTTTGTTTTGATTGACGGCGGCATTGCATATTGCTTTGGCAAGATCGAAATCGGCAACAGTCTGCGTCAGATCAGCGGCAACTACAGCATTTGCAGCCGTCGGAGGAATCAATCCCAAAATCAAAATCGGTTGAGTAAATCCTGCGGCTCTAAGTTCCAGACCTTCGTCAACGGTTGCAACGGCGAGATAATCGGCACCTGCCGCAACGGCACATTGAGCAACGGGAATCGCACCGTGACCGTAAGCATCAGCCTTGACGACGGCGCAAAGTTTCACATTTTTGTCAACGCGGCGGCGAATTTCCGTTAAATTATAAGTAATGGCAGAGAGATTGACCTCCGCCCATACATCACGATTGGTTATATTGTACAAATTTGACACCTCTGTGATATTATAGATTTATTTCAATCGTCGGATACAATCTTCTCTATCGGGCGTGAGACACTGTAGACATCTTCCAGCCTCCGCATTTGATTCATCAGCTTGGATACTTGATTCGAGTCCTTGACATAGATCACCAAGTCAATCGTTGAAGTCTTGTTGTTTTTGTTGGGGGCTGCGTGGACGGAATGGATATTCAATTTCATCTCCGCCGGCATTGCAAGGAGCTGTGAGAGTACACCGCTTTTATCGTTGCATACTATCTCAATTTCAACGGGATAGTCACGCTCAACGTCAACGTCCCAGCTAACCTCAATCATTCGTTCAATATCAGTGCCGGAGAGAATGTTCGGGCAGTCTGCACGGTGGACAGATACCCCTCTGCCGCGAGTGATATATCCTGAAATCGGATCGCCGGGGATAGGATTGCAGCACTTTGCAAGTCTCACAAAGAAACCGCTTTCACCCTCAACAAGGATGCCGTGACTGCTCTTTCGCTGATTGCCGCTCTTTGGACGCTGCTTTATCTCAGACAACAAGGCAGAGACTTCCGGCGTCGTCTGTGATTGCACTTCTTTATTGTGCATTTCCGCGAGCTTGGTGATGATTCCTTGAACAGCAATCCCACCATAGCCAAGTGCGGCAAGCAGATCATCTTCACCGGCAATATTGAGACGTTTGGCAACTTCTTCCAGGCGGTGATCTTTTAGCAATTCCTTAGGTGAGTAGCCGAACTTCTTTATCTCACGCTCTATTATCTCGTGACCGCTCTGAATATTTTCTTCACGATTTTCCTTTTTGAACCAGGAGCGAATTTTACTTCTCGTGTCCGACGAGGCGACAATATTCAACCAATCGCGACTCGGCCCGTTGCTTGACTTGTTCGTGATGACTTCAACTATATCGCCGTTGTGAAGTTTATATTCAAGCGGCACAATCTTGCCGTTGACCTTGGCACCAACGCAGTGGTGACCTATCTCCGTGTGGACGCGGTAGGCAAAATCAATGGGGTTGGAGCCTTGAGGTAATGAAAGAATATCGCCGCCCGGCGTAAAGACAAAGACTTCATCACTGAAGATGTCCACCTTCAACGCCTCTATATATTCTTTGGGATCGCTGATCTCATCTTGCAGGGCGGCCATATGGTGCAGCCACGCCATCTTCTCATCAAAGCTGGTTGTGGCGGTGACACTCTTGCCGCCCGCCTCCTTGTATTTCCAATGGGCGGCGACACCAAACTCACTGATTCTGTGCATTGCAAAAGTTCTGATCTGAATTTCCAGCGGATAGCCGAGTGCCATAACCGTAGTGTGAAGTGACTGGTAGCCGTTAGACTTAGGCATAGCGATATAATCTTTGAAACGCCCTGGAATAGGTTTCCACTTCGCGTGAATGATTCCTAGGACGCTGTAGCAGTCTTTTACGGTATCAACCAGGATTCTGACAGCAGAGAGATCGTATATCTCGCCAATGTCCTTGTGGTCGCGCATCATTTTTTTGTAGATGCTGTAGAAGTGCTTAGCCCTGCCACTGATGGAGGCGTGAATATCAGAGTCGTCAAACTCTTCCTCAATCTGTCTGACGGCCTCGCTTATGAAGTTTTGACGCTCTCTGCGTTTTTGCTTGACGTTCTCAACAAGGTCGTAGTAAATCTCCGGCTCAAGGAAACGCAAACTCAAATCCTCAAGCTCCCACTTAATGCTGGATATACCGAGACGGTTGGCAAGCGGAGCATAGACTTCCATAGTCTCGCGAGCTATCCGCTTGCGCTTGTCCTCACGCATAAACTTGAGAGTTCTCATATTGTGCAGACGGTCGGCAAGTTTAATCATAATGACGCGAATATCCTTAGCCATTGCGAGGAACATTTTGCGGTAAGTTTCAAGCTGCTGGTCTTCCTTCGACATGAAGGGAATTTTACCGAGTTTGGTAACGCCGTCAATAAGATAGGCAATCTCTTCGCCGAACATATCCTCGACTTCTTCAAGGGTGAAGAGAGTATCCTCAACGACATCGTGAAGAATGGCGGCAGCTATCGTCTCGTCGTCAAGATGAAGTTCTGCGAGAATCTGAGCGACGTGGAGAGGGTGATTTATATAAGGCTCGCCGGATATGCGGGTCTGCCCTCTATGTCCTTCAGCCGCCACGAGATATGCTCGCTCAATCAAGTCAAAGTCCGCTTTTGGATGATAACTCTTGACCAGATCAATGATAGATTGTATCGTTACAGGTTTCTTTCCTTTATCATTCATACTATCACCACAAATATATTTTTATGTTATTTATCGCTGAACATAATCTTCAAATCCAATGTATTTTTCAAAAGCCAGCATATATAAAGCCAATTCAAATGATGATACAGCTTTGTTTTTTAGTTCGTCAAATACGGTATCTTTAGGAATATTGAAAGCGGTTGCATTGTTCACAACTTCCTCAATAATTGAAGGTAAAATCATACACATTTGATAGAAAGCGTCATCTTCACCGGTGACGATTTTGTAAAATTCATCAATGCTAACACGACGAATAAATTTGTGTGTTTGACGCTGACCATCAAGAGAGACAACCCAAGCAATATTTTGTGATTTTTTGGCAATAACTTCGACGAGAAAGCACGCGCAGTCTTTTTCTGAAAGAAGTTGTCCTTGCATTTTCATATAAGTTTTGGCACTTGCTGCCGAGTTCATTGTATTATGTTTGTTTTTCATTTCAACATAAACAGTTTTGAC
>CAJODU010000080.1 GCA_905233325.1 uncultured Selenomonadaceae bacterium | reverse complement strand
CCATATTTTTTGAAGTGGATCCGTTTGCCGTTACCGTAAAATACCTTCTCATATGCCTTCCAGAGGGTTGTTGCTATCTTTTGAGCGGTGTTACTGTCAATGTGGCACTTATAATGCTGCTGCATTTGCTTTACCAGGCTATGAAATGAATATTCACTGAATCCAAATTCCTGCCGAATTTTGTTGACGATTTTCCATTCCTTTGCTTCTATTGCTTGGCGGTATTCTCTGCACTTTGTCATTTCTCGATAGCGATTCAAAGTTACATGTGCCAAGGCATTATAAATTCTCCTGCCTACCTCAAACCGCTTATTCAAGATATACCTTTGATATGGCTGTATTTTCAATCTAAATTGTATTATAAATCTATCGCTCATACATATTTCTTCTTTTGATTTTCTACATATTTTTTGATTGTCTCACTTGAGACATTGCCTGCTGTTGACACAAAGAAACTCCGCGCATAAGTCTATTATATCAAATTAATGTATAAAATCAAGAACACATACATAAAAAATTTTCAAAAAAATAAAAAGAAAGGTGGCGCCTTCCTCCCAAGGCTAAAGCCCTGGACTTCCGGCGCCTTATATGGTGAATTTTTTTAAATTTATTCTTCGACAAACTCATAATTGCCGTACACATTCTGAACATCATCATCTTCGTCGAGGGCGTCAAGCAATTTCTGCATCTTTTCAGCATCTTTGCCCTCAAGTTTGACTGTAGTGTCGGGAACCATTGTTATTTCTGCCGAGGCAGTCTCAATGCCCTTTTCGCCGAGTGCCGCCTCAATGGCGTCGTACTCTTCCGGTGCGGCAGTTATTTCAAAAGCCTCATCATCAGCTTCAAAGTCTTCTGCACCGGCGTCCATGACAATCTCCATCAGTTTATCTTCATCGTCGAAAGTCTCCTTTTCAACGACAAAGACAGCTTTTTTATGGAACATCCAGCCAACGCAGCCATTTTCGCCAAGGTTGCCGCCGTGCTTGCTGAAAATGTGGCGAATATTAGCTGCAGTACGATTGCGGTTGTCTGTGAGAATATCAAGCATAAGTGCTGAACCGCCGGGGCCATAGCCCTCGTAGGTTATCTCTTCATAGTTGGCACCATCGGAGGCACCAAGACCCTTTTGGATTGCACGATTGATATTATCTTTGGGAATGTTGTTTGACTTTGCCTTAGTGAGTGCGAGTTTGAGGCGCATATTGCCTGTCGGATCGGCACCGCCCATCTTGACGGCGACAGTGATCTCTCTGCTGATTTTAGTTGTAACTGCACCGCGAATAGCATCGTTGGCACCCTTCTTGCGTTTGATATTTGCCCATTTTGAATGTCCTGACATAAATATCCTCCCATTATGTTCATCTAAATTTTTCACATTTAAACTACAATATGAAATTTGACACTCCACACGGCTAAAGCCGGTGGATTCTTGCTTCAATGAACACAGCCTTTGCTACAAGCAGCTAGGTTTTAGGTCTTACACGTTCTCCACAAGNCAAGCGTAACTTCCCGTGTGTCCCACGGTAGATGAAATACAAATCATATTCATTGTACATTTGAATTTAGAAATTGTCAATTATGAATTGCGGCTTATTAAAATTCTTCAAAAAATTAAAATCTCCTGCAATGAGGCAAAAAGTTCCCTGCTATCATTCTTTCCAAAAATTTTTATCTTTATTTTATTGATTAAATCTGCTTGATAATTTATGCTCAAAGAAACGTTCAAAATAAATTTGTGCAAACTAGCAGGATTTTATCTTTTCTTGACTAATAATTAACTACAACGTGATTAATTGTAAGATGAACAATTTGCGTATGCTATTTTAAATTAGGAGGGATTACGTTGAGAGAGCTGGACGTAAAAGTTATCACTGAAAACGTCGCCGAGATGTGTAAAGAAGCGGCGTACTATCTGCCTGATGATGTCTATCGCGGACTCAAGCGCGGCCGTGAGACAGAGAAATCACCTGTCGGTCAGATTGTCCTTGATCAAATCATCAAGAATGCCGAGATTGCAAAGGCGGAGGATCGCCCTTACTGTCAAGATACCGGTATGACGATCGTATTTGTTGAGATTGGGCAGGATCTTCACATTGTCGGCGGTTACTTGGAAGATGCCATTAACGCCGGTATTGCCAAAGGTTACACTGAAGGCTATTTGAGAAAATCCGTCGTTGCTGAACCTCTCTTCAATCGCAAAAACACGCAGAACAACACCCCGGGTGTTATTTACACTCAAATCGTACCTGGTGACAAATTGAGCATTACTGTCGCACCGAAGGGTTTTGGCTCCGAAAATAAATCCGGCGTCAAAATGCTTGTTCCTGCGGACGGCGTCAAGGGCGTCAAGAAGGCTGTTATGGAGATTATTCTTCATGCAAGTATGAATCCCTGCCCGCCAATGGTTGTTGGTGTCGGTATCGGCGGAACTATGGATCGTGCTGCTCTCCTCAGCAAAAAAGCACTCACCCGCTCCATTGATCAGCGCAACCCTATGCCTGAATATGCCAAACTTGAGGAAGAACTCCTTGAGATGATCAATCAGACGGGTATCGGACCGCAGCTTGGCGGCACTACCTCAGCACTTGCCGTCAACATTGAATGGGGTCCGACGCACATTGCAGGTCTGCCTGTTGCCGTTACTATCTGCTGTCATGCAATGCGCCACGCTCACCGTGTGCTTTAATAGGGAGGGATAACTGTGGCTGAAAGTATTAGAATTACAACACCGTTCACCGAAGAAGATTCTCGCAAACTCAAGGCAGGTGACAGCGTACTCATAACCGGCACAATCATCAGTGCACGCGATGCCGCTCATAAAGCTATGACTGAGGCACTTGCTCGCGGTGAGAAACTGCCTGTTGACTGGAATAATCAGATTGTTTACTATCTCGGGCCTACACCGGCTAAACCAGGTGACCCTATCGGTTCCTGCGGCCCCACCACTTCGGGACGTATGGACGCCTACACGCCGACAATGCTGGCTCAAGGTATCAAAGGCATGGTCGGCAAGGGCTCTCGTGCTCCTGAAGTCGTTGAGGCTATGAAGAAGTACGGCGTCACTTACTTTGCCGCTGTCGGCGGTGCCGCTGCACTTATTGCAAAGTCCGTCAAGAGTTACACCGTTCTCGCTTATCCTGAGCTCGGACCGGAGGCAGTTGCAGCTCTTGAAGTTGTCGATTTCCCTGCAATCGTCGTCATTGACAGCGAAGGCAACAACTTCTATGATATAGGTCAAAAACCATATAAAAACTTTGACATTAATAATATTTAGTTAGCAAAGGACGATTAAAGGCGGGCGGTGATTTCGGAGGATATTGATCGCTGTCCGCCGAGTCCGAGAGCTAACCATTATAACAAGGAGGCTTGACATGTTTCATACGACTTTTTATGTGAGGCGACTGCATTCACTTTGCGGACTGTTCGTGCTCGGCATGGTTCTGTTTGAGCACATCTTCACAAATTCAATGGCAATCTTAGGTCCTGAAGCTCTCAACGGCGCACTGGAGATGATGGAACTTATTCCAAAACCAATCTTTATGGGTCTTGAGATCGGCGGTATCGCTATTCCTCTTCTCTTCCATGCAATCTATGGTATATATATTGCACTTCAGGCCAATAACAACCCCGGCCGTTTCGGCTATCTTCGCAACTGGAATTTTGCCCTTCAACGTTGGACTGCTTGGTTCCTCGTAGCATTCCTCATTTGGCACGTCGGTTATCTCCGTTTCTACATCAAGGGCGTCACCGGCACCCCTATTTCTTGGGAACTGCTTTATAACTACTTCCAGAATCCGCTTGTTGTTATCCTCTATGTTCTCGGAATGTTTGCTGCTATCTTCCACTTCTGCAATGGTATCACTACCTTCTGCATGACTTGGGGCATTACCAAAGGACCGCGCTCTCAGAATGTTATAAGCTGGATCAGCATGGGACTTTGTGCTGTTCTCTGCCTTATTACCTTGACTTTTATGGGCAGTTACATTGTACGTTAATTTGTCGATTAGGAGATTTTTAAAATGGCTAAAGATATGACGAAGAAGAAAATAATCATCGTCGGCGGAGGCATTTCCGGTCTTCTTGCGACGATTAAAGTTTGCGAACTTGGCGGCGAAGTTGATCTCTTCAGCTATTGCCCTGTCAAGCGTTCGCACTCACTCTGCGCTCAAGGCGGCATTAACGCTTGTATGGACACTAAGGGTGAGCATGACAGCATTTATGAGCATTTTGACGATACTGTTTACGGCGGTGACTTTTTGGCTGATCAGATTGCCGTCAAGGGTATGGTTGAGGCTGCTCCCAAACTTATCAAGATGTTCGATCGCATGGGCGTGCCGTTCACTCGTACTGCTGAAGGTACTCTCGACCTCCGCAACTTCGGCGGTCAGAAGAACAAGCGCACCTGTTTCGCCGGCTCTACTACCGGTCAGCAGATTCTCTATGCTCTCGACGAGCAAGTCAGACGCTGGGAAGTCAAAGGTGCAGTCAAGAAGTATGAATTCTGGGAATTTGTCAAGATCATCAAGAATAAAGAGGGCATCTGCCGCGGTATCGTTGCTCAGTCGATGAACACAATGGAGATCAAGGCGTTCAAGGGCGACACCGTTATCCTCGCAACCGGCGGCCCCGGTCAGGTGTTCGGTCGCTGCACGGCGTCGACAATCTGCAACGGCTCCGCAGTCAGCGCAGTCTATCAGCAGGGTGCTGAGATTGCTAATCCTGAGTTTATTCAGATTCACCCGACAGCTATTCCGGGATCCGACAAGAATCGCCTTATGTCAGAGGCTTGCCGCGGTGAGGGCGGTCGCGTCTGGGTATGGCGTAACAATCCTGAGACCGGCGAGCGTGAGCGTTGGTACTTCCTTGAGGATATGTATCCTGCTTATGGTAACCTCGTTCCGCGTGATGTTGCCTCTCGTGCAATATTCAAAGTCTGCGAGCATATGAAACTTGGTATTGACGGTGAGCATCGCGTCTACCTTGATCTCTCTCACATTGACGGCGACTACCTCAAACGCAAGCTCGGCGGTATTTTGGAAATGTACAGCGAGTTTGTCGGCAAGGATCCGCGTGAAGTTCCTATGGAGATATTCCCAAGCGTTCACTATTCAATGGGCGGTATTTGGGTTGATCGTCTGCACAATACTAATATCCCCGGACTTATGGCAAGCGGCGAGTGCGATTATCAGTACCACGGTGCAAATCGTCTCGGTGCTAACTCCCTGCTGAGTGCTGCATATTCCGGCACAGTCTCCGGTCCTGAGGCTATGAAGTGGGCAAAGAGCGGCAACAAAGGCTCTGAACTCACTGATGCCGAAATGGAAGCGGCACGTCAAGAAGTCCAAAACGAATATGACAAAATCCTTCAAATGAACGGTGCTGAGAACGCTCACAAGCTCCACCATGAGATGGGCGATCTTATGTATAAATACGTCGCCATTGAGCGTGACAACAACGGTCTTGACGCCGCTCTGGTTGAGTTGAAGAAACTTCTCAAACGCTGGGATAATATCGGAATTACCGACCGTGGCAATGTCGCCAATCAGGAGGCTATGTTTGTCCGTCAGCTCCGCAATATGATCCTCTACGCTATGGCAATCGCCAAGAGTGCAAGAATGCGTGATGAGTCCCGCGGTGCTCATGCAAAGATTGTCCTTGAGAACGGTCAGCGCAAAATGGACAAAGACGGCGAGCTGGTCTTCATGGGACGCGATGATGAGAGATTCATGAAAGTCACTATCGTCAACTACGACGAGAAAACCGAAGAGCCTGTCGTCAGCTACCGCGACTTTGATCACTCCCTCATTAAGCCCCGCGCCCGTAACTATGCTGTAGCGAAGAAAGAATAAAATCCGTCTTGAAAAGGAGAGAAAACCATGGCTGAAAAAAAAGTCAGGTTCGTCATTGAAAGGCAAGACGGACCTAATGATAAACCCTATATCCAAGAATTTGATGTTGACTGGCGTCCAAGTCTCAACGTTGTTGCAGCGTTGATGGAGATTCAAAAAAATCCTGTCACTGTTGATGGCAAGAGAGTGCCGCCTGTCGTTTGGGAATGCAACTGCCTTGAGAAGGTCTGCGGTGCCTGCATGATGGTTATCAACGGCAAGGCAAGACAGGCCTGCTGTGCCCTGATTGATGAACTTAAACAACCTATCGAACTCAAACCTGCAAGAACATTCCCCGTTATCCGCGATCTGCTGATTGACCGCACGAGAATGTTTGAGGCTCTCAAGAAGATTCAAGGCTGGATTGAGCTTGACGGTTCCTTTGAGTCCAAAGAGGCTCCTATTCAGAATCCATACACTGCTCAGACTGCTTATGAGATCTCACACTGCATGACTTGCGGCTGCTGCCTTGAGGCTTGCCCGAATGTTGGCCCTCAGTCTGACTTCATCGGTCCCGCTCCGACTGTCCAGGCTTATCTCTTCAACCTCCACCCGCTTGGGAAGTTCGACGCTCCGAAACGCCTTAACGCCCTCATGGAGAAAGGCGGCATCACAAGTTGCGGCAACTCTCAAAACTGCGTAGAGGTTTGTCCGAAGTCAATCAAACTCACTACCTACCTTGCACAGCTTAATCGCGACGTAAATATTCAAGCTCTTAAAAATATATTCGACAATTAATCTGAAGTTCAGCTCAATAATAAAGCCTCCGAAGTTCAAAACCTCTTCGGAGGTATTTTTTAATTGCGAGTTTATATTATTTGAGCAGGATATTTTTTCTTTGTAAAGAAATAAAACATATGGTATATCTGAGTAAATTAATGTGGGCTGACAGCTCCCAAGGATAAATCCCTGGAGTTCCTAAGTACTTAAAGAATTTCCTGCAAACTCGAAAGTCGGCAGAGCTACTCCTTGTTCCTTAGGACTTTCACTACCAATGCTCCCTTTGAAGCAATTAGCGATAGCATTAGGCTACTGTCGGAACCTTATGAAAAAAGAATACCATACATATTATAACAAAAGAAAGGAAAAAATGCAAGGGCATTTTTGCGCATTTTCCTCCCAAGGCTAAAGCCTGGGGATTCCAATGCGCTTTATGGTGAAATAATGGATTTAGATTTAATGGAAGTACAGTTCGGTGAAGAGTGCGGTGTCTTCGGAATGTATGATTTAACCGGCAGTAATGTTGCTCAGACGATTTATTACGGTCTTTATGCTCTGCAGCATCGCGGTCAGGAGAGTGCCGGTATTGCCGTGACCAACACTTTCAACGGCAGGGATAAGGTACTCTGTCAAAAAGGGCTTGGAAGGCTCAATCAAGTTTTTAACAAGGATAATCTTGCCAAGCTCAAGGGCAATCTGGGCATAGGCCACGTCAGATACTCAACCGCCGGTGCCTCAACACACGAAAACTCTCAACCTTTGGTGCTTGCTTACATTAAAGGCACTCTTATGCTTGCTCACAATGGAAATCTTGTCAACGCCCCTCAACTTCGCCGTGAACTCGCAAAGGGCGGCGCAATATTCCAGACCACTATCGACACCGAAACTATTGCCTATCACATTGCTCGCGAAAGGGTTGAGGCTCCGACTGTTCAAGAGGCAGTTGTTAGGGCTCTGAAGAAGGTTAAAGGCTCCTATTCGCTGGTAGTTGCCAGTCCGCGCAAGTTGATAGGTGCCCGCGATCCTTACGGCTTTCGTCCGCTTGTGATCGGCAAACTCGACAATGCCTATATAATCGCCTCGGAAAGCTGCGCCCTTGAGACTGTCAATGCTAAATTCATTCGTGACGTATTGCCCGGAGAAGTTGTGACGATCAATGTTGACGGTTCCATTGAATCTAATCTTGAGCTTGCCTTGCCTAAGAATGAAGAGGCTCGCTGCGTATTTGAATATATTTACTTCTGCAGACCCGACACTATCTTTGACGGAATGAGTATTACCAAGTCCAGAATAATCGCCGGTCGCCTTCTTGCCAAGACTCACCCCGTTGAGGCTGATATTGTGGTGGCTGTCCCCGAATCCGGCAATATGGCGGCTCTCGGCTATTCCATGGAATCAGGTATTCCCTACGGAATTGCCTTCACCAAGAACACCTATGTTGGCAGGACTTTTATTAAGCCGCAGCAGTCAAGCCGTATTCAGAGCGTAAAAGTTAAGCTCAGTGTCCTTCGTGAGATTGTTGAGGGCAAGCGTGTCATTATTATTGATGATTCCATAGTCCGCGGCACAACAAGTGATCAGATCATCACTATGCTGAGAAATGCCGGTGCCAAGGAAGTCCATATGAGGGTATCCTCGCCACCATTCTATCACCCTTGCTACTTTGGGATTGATATTCCCTCTGAAGATCAGTTGATCGCTCACAATCGCAGTGTTGAAGAGATCTGTCAAAAGATCGGTGCTGATTCGCTGGGTTATCTGCCCATTGAGTGCTTGAAGGAATTGAGCGGCGGTAAACCAATTTGCACTGCCTGCTTTAGTGGTGATTATCCCGTCCCGCCGCCCGTTGAGGACATTCGCGGCGAATATGTTAAGTGATTGCTGTTGCAAATGATTTGAACATTTGATTAATCGCCGTCGCACACTCGCAACTTCAGTCGTGAGTTAGGCGGCAAAACGCTTGCACTTTAATCTTTTTTGTGTTACAATCTAAATGGTAAATGTCAGACGTAGAGCTATAGACTTCCTTCGGGCGGCACTA
>CAJODU010000079.1 GCA_905233325.1 uncultured Selenomonadaceae bacterium | reverse complement strand
AATATCGCGTGGATCGCCGATTTCTTTCAGCGTCAAAACGTCCGGCCAAAATGAATAAACATAGCCTTGATTGGATTCCGTCAAAATTTTTCGCAATTCGAGCCGCGTATCAAGCAAAAGTGCCTCACGTTTAGATTTATCCTCAATATACTCAGGATAATCATAATTTCTGAAAATGTAATACGGCATAGCTTGAATGTCCAAATTAGGCTGTTTATTCGGCACCGGCAACCATTCCGCCATTTTAATGAAATTTTGCGACGCCATATAGTCTTCAACGAGTCGTGCACCTTGTTTTGTGCAGGCCATAGACAGCAGCGGCTTATCTTTGTACAGTGAAAACACGCCGGAAAGGTCTTGCATGACCATAGCGAAACCGGAATTATCATGCCCTTCTTGCTGCGGCAACATTAATCTCAACGCCGCTGAAGGATGAACCGGCTTTTTACTTTTGATTGCTCCGATTCTACACATATATCATCAGCTCTCCTGAATTAAAATTGAAAGGCAGAGAGCAGAATAGTTACTCCCTGCCCTTTTGTTTCAAATTTCCAATTTAGATGATATTTTTTTTGTACTCATCGTAGAGCTGCTTGAGTTCTTCGATTTTGTCGTACATTTCAACCTGCAATTTTGATGCGGCAGAATAATCGCCGCCGTTAAGTGCATTAGTCAAACGTGTGAACAGTGATTTTGATTCGATTGAATCTTTGGCGAGATATTCGCGAGCTGTTTTGATTTTATTCCAGTTGTAAGAATCTTGATCTGTGCGGAAATCCGTTTCGATTTTGTGAGACTTGCGGACGATATTTCTCATTTCCGGCAAAATTCGTGCAATCAATTCTGTTTTCCAGCGGAGAAGTGCACCTTCTTTGAAAGATTTAATAATTTGCAGACGGAGTGCACCGCTGGCAGTGATGACATTGACCTTCGCAGGATATTTTTCAAATGCCTCCATATTCTCCCAAACAGTTGCAGGTGGAATACCAAACATTGAATCGCGCTCTTCTGCCGTGTAATCCTCAAAAACATCTTCTTCGGAGCGGTAAGCACGGCTTTTTTCGAGATAAAATCCATCTTGACCGGCTTTTTTACTGAGTTCCGTCAACAAATCGACAGATGAGCGATCAACCGCAACTCTCACGCCGTCAAGAATCGCTGAGTAAGCCGCCGCAAGTACAAGATAAGTATTCGTGTAAGGATTGCATGCACGAAGTTCAAATCTCGTCGCCATTGGATTTTTCAAGTCGCGAATCAAACCGGCGAGAATTGTTCTGTTACGTGACGGAATTTTCGGAGTATGGCCGAGCGAAGTCACAATACAGACAGGAGCCTCAAAACCGGGCTTTAATCTGTTGAGTGAATCGTTAGTGGCACTCACAAACGGATTGATAACCTCATAATTTTTCAAAAGTCCCATAATCGAGCCGTAGCCGACCGCACTCATAAAATCATCTTCGGGATTGTTCGCGGCAAAAAGATTGTGGATTTTGCCGTCGGAAGTGATAGCGGCAAGACCAATATGTGTGTGCTCACCATTCCCTGCAAGTCCAATCATCGGCTTTGCCTTGAAACTAACCTCAAGACCTTCCGTACGGAAAGTTTCCTTGACAATCGTCCTGACCAAAATTTCATTGTCTGCCGCCTGAACTGCGTCAGCAAATCGCCAATCAATTTCCAACTGCTCGCAGACGTGAGTCAAGTGGCCGGATTCGTCAATTTGAGCTTTGAGACCACCAACTTCCTTGTGACCCATTTCAACGTTCAAATCATATTTGTCAAGTTCAACGACGCATTTTTCCAATGCACAGCGAACGGCACCGTGTGTGCGCTCCCAATACTGCTCCTGCATAACCTGCGACGCACTCATTTCCTTAATGGCAGCCTCTTCGAGCGGAGTTTTCACCCAAAATTCCAACTCTGTCGCCGAAGTGAAAGAAATATCAACAATATCTTCACCGCTGATGGCGAGGCCGTCAATTTTTTCGTGACTTTTGAAAATTTCCAGGAGTTCACGCTTGACGAAGGAGAGAGTATCGGTCAAAACGGCACGAGAGTCGACGCGATTGCCCTCGTGAATCAAAAAACTTGGGATCCTCAGAGTGCCGACGGGCTTATTCGTTTCATCGTCGAAGTATTCAAAGTTATAATCAACGAACCAATTTACAGTCGGATCAATCGGCATATCAACTTTTGCATTGTTGAGGGTTGCAATTCCGGGCAAAACGACGCTGGAGCCGTCAGTCTGAACGGCAGTACCGGCGTAAAAGTCGTCAATATCCTTCAAAAAGACCCTCATCGGGATTTTTTCGTCAGTATCATTTCCTGCGAGGTCAATTCCGACGAGCGAGACGAATTTAATTTCGGGGTGTTCTTTGAGGAGATTGATAATCTCATTTTTGGGAGTATTAGCCTTAATCGTGTAAACCAGATTCTGCATTTTAAATGCCTCCTATTTTTCAGGCTTTTCACCTGGAATATCTTTTATAGCGTCAACGCCGCGATGTCCTGTACGGATTCTCACTGCGTCGGAAAGCTCATAGACGAAGATTTTACCGTCGCCGAATTTGCCGGTACGCAAAACTTTTTGAGCGACATCCAAAACTTTTTCGACGGGAATTTCACAGACAACCGTCTCAACTTTGATCTTCGGCACAAGATTAATGTCAAATTCCTTGCCGCGGAACATTTCTTTGTGACCTTTTTGAAGTCCGCACCCATACACTTGACTGACTGTCATTCCAAGTACTCCAATATTGTTTAAAGCCTCTTTCAAATCTTCAAGTTTAGCAGGTCGCGTGATTATTTCGATTTTCGTTAATTTCTGTTCCATTCAATTCACCTCAATGCACAAGTTTTGAGGAAAATACTGTCGATTCCGTAGAAGTCTCTTCACTGCCGAAGAAGGACGGTGCACCGGTGAAAAGGCCGACATTATAGCCACGTTCTCCATGCTCCACAAGGTCAAGACCGAGAATTTCCTCATCTTCATCAGCGCGAATTTCAACAAATGTGCTGACAATTTTGAATAGAATGATTGAGCCAAGGACAGCGAAGACGATTGCAACAATAATCGAAATCACCTGAGCAATCAAGAGATCAACTTCACCATAGAAGAGGCCATTTGCACCGTCAGGATTAATGGCAGTCGTCGCCCAGAGACCCGTAGCGATTGCACCCCACATTCCGCCGATACCGTGAACACCGAAAGCATCAAGCGAATCATCATAACCGAGCTTTTCTTTCAAAATTGCGACGGCAGAATAACAGACAGCACCGCCGATTAAACCTATCGCAATAGATGGCAGGACATCGACGTAACCTGCAGCCGGAGTAATGGCGACCAGACCTGCGACCGCGCCGGAAACGGCACCAATAACAGTCGGCTTACCTTGACGAATCCACTCAGGAATCACCCAGCCGAGAACTCCCGCCGTTGCCGCCGCGTGAGTTACCAAAAAAGCATTAGCGGCGAGATCATTTGCGCCGAGAGCAGAGCCGGCGTTAAAACCAAACCAGCCTATCCAGAGAAAAGCTGCTCCCAAAACCGTCATCGGGACGTTGTGAGGAACAATCGCCGTCTTGCCATAACCGCGACGCTTACCAAGAAGTATACAAATCGTTAAACCGCTGACGCCGCTCAAAATATGGATTACGAGACCGCCGGCGAAATCCAGAGCACCGAGTTGAGCCAAAAATCCTCCGCCCCAGACCCAATGTGCCATCGGATTGTAAATCAAAACTGCCCAAAGGAGCATCAAAATTGCAAAACCGGTGAATTTCATTCTTTCAGCGAATGCGCCGGTAATCAGAGCGGGCGTCAACGCAGCGAACATACACTGGAAGGCAACGAACGCCAATTCAGGAATAGTAGAGCCTTCAAGAATGTTATAACCGACGCCACTCAGTCCCAATTTTGACAAATCGCCAATCAAGCCATTGACATCAGCACCGAACGCCATCGTGTAACCAATCAGAATGAACTCAACGCTGACCATTCCGAGAATAAACATTGACTGCATAATCGTCGCCAAGACATTTTTGCTGCGAACCATACCGCCATAAAAGAGTGCAAGTGCCGGAGTCATTATGAAGACCAGCGCAGCACTTATCAAGACCCAAGCCGTATCTCCATTGTTTATCATAAAACTCACCTCGAAAACAGAAAGTTGTATCAGCTGATGAGTCAATTCTACTATAACAAAATTGTTATGTAAATAGTTTTTCTATTGTATTCTGGTATACATTTTTTATGCAATAAAAAAGCCTCTTGATGCTAAAATTCATCAGGAGGTTTTATTTGATTTTCTTTAATGGAATCTTTGACTCGCTTGAAGATTTTTCATTGACTTTGACTTCAAGGGCAGAACTTCTCATTGATTCGGCGTTGATTGCTGCCTTTGCTGACTCAAGCTGCTTTTCAAGGTCGCGGATTCTCTCCTCAAGTCTCTGTATTTGTCGTGAAACGACTTCAATCATCTCACGCTCAGGATCAGGCAAAATATTATGATCAAGGTCAACATCAATCTCGTCACAAATTTCATCATGGATATCGGGGTTATTAATGTCATAGCCTCTTGTTGCACAATATTCAAGCCACGCCTGTTTAAACTCTTCTTCGTTGTGAATCCTTCTGCCGTGAAGGACAACTATCCTGCCGGGAATACCTACAACGGTAGCATAGGGTGGCACTTCCTTGAGGACAACGGAGCCGGCCCCTATCTTAGCGTGGTCGCCGACTTTGAAAGACCCCAACACCTTGGCACCGCTGGCAACTACGACATTGTTGCCAATGGTCGGGTGGCGTTTGCCCTTCTCCTTGCCGGTACCGCCGAGAGTGACGCCTTGATAGAGAGTGACATTTTTGCCAATCTCCGCCGTCTCACCAATGACGATACCTGTGCCATGGTCAATGAAGAGACCGTCGCCAATAGTCGCCCCGGGGTGAATCTCAATCCCCGTCAAGAATCTGCCAAAGTTGGAGATCAAGCGAGCACTGACAATCCAGCCGCGTTTGAAGAGAGCATGAGAAATCCTGTGCAGCCAGATTGCATGCAATCCCGAATAGCAGAACAAGACTTCAAGTACACTCTTGGCGGCAGGATCACGCTCAAAAATGACTCTTATGTCTTTTCTGATTCGTGAAAAGAATTTCAACCTTGTCACTCCAAACTAACTAAAATTGACGACATTATCGCTCAATACCGACGACAGCATAAGCGGCAATGCCTTGATCCGTGCCGGTGACGCCGAGACCTTCTTCAGTAGTTGCCTTGACGCTTACAAGGTCAAAATCAATGTTGAGGATTTCTGCAATTCTTTCGCGCATCTTTGGAATATACGGAGCCATTTTAGGCTGCTGGGCAACGATGACGGAATCAATGTTGCTGATTCTGTAGTTTTGCTTGTCGAGCATGATTTTGACATATTCAAGAAGCTGGCCGCTGTCGATATTTTTCAGTTTAGTGTCAGTATCGGGAAAGTGCTGCCCAATATCACCGAGAGCCGCAGCACCGAGAAGGGCGTCCATTATCGCGTGAATCAAAACATCAGCATCAGAATGTCCTTCCAAGCCAAGCGGATAGTCAATCTCAACATTGCCAAGGATTAACTTTCTCCTTGTAGCAAACTTGTGTACATCATAACCAATTCCAAATCTAACCATTTAATGATCGCTCCTCAAAAACGCCTCAGCAATCAGAATATCCTCAGGCGTCGTTATTTTGATATTTTTATAGTCACTTTTGACGATTTTTACTTTATAGCCAAGCCGCTCAACCAAACTTGAATCATCAGTGCCGAGGAAGTTGTCACGCTCCGCCTGTTCATAGGCTTTCACTATTATGTCACGTTTAAATCCCTGCGGTGTCTGCACTGATACAAGAGTAGCCCTCGGCGGCGTATCGACAACAAAACCATCATCATCGATAACCTTGATGGTGTTTTTCTCCGGCACAGCAGCAATAGCACAGCCATAAATCCTTGCTGCTGCGATAACTTCTTCAATAGTCTCCACAGAAATCAAAGGACGTGCCGCATCGTGGACTAACACCACATCACAGTTGTCAGGAAGGAACTTGAGGGCGTTGGCAATGGAATATTGACGCTCAGAGCCGCCTTCAACTATCTGAAACGGTTTTAAACCTTCCACTTCGGCAAGCATTTCTTCAACGATTTTGACTTCATCAACTGCAGCGGCGACTATCAGTTTTTCAATTTTATCTGATTTTGAAAATTTTAGTAATGTATGAATCAGAATCGGCTGATCGTCAATCTCTAAAAAATTCTTATTTGTAGATGATTGCATACGTTTACTTTGTCCTGCTGCCGGAAATATCGCTGTTACCATTAAATCAAACCCTGCTCCATTAATTTATGAATCCCGACTATGACGCCATGTTCGGCATTGCTGACAGTCTCATATTTAGCAAGCTGCTTGAGATCCGGGTGAGCATTTGCCATCGCGAAACTGTGAGTCACCGCCTGCAGCATTTGAACATCATTGAGATAATCGCCGAAGGCAGCACACTCATCAGGCGTGATACCCATAATCTTCTGCACATTCTGAACGGCGACACCCTTGCTTATGCTCAGATTTATAACATCAGTCCAAAAGTCACTTGCCAGGACAACCTGCATTTTATCGCCAAACTTTTCTTTGATGGCGGGATAAATATTTTCTTCTGACTTACCGACCATATTAAAGAACGACATCTTAATGGGCTCGTCATCAATGTTGTTGAAATCCTTAACCACCTCATACTTGGAGATATATTTATTTATTTCTTCAATGTATTCCGGTCTGTTATCGGTCTCAAGTATATATGAATGTTTCTTGCCGCAGTAGACTCGCAGAATGTTATCAAACTTATCAGCAATCTTTAGAATCTCAAGGGCAATCTTTTGATCCATAGGACTGGAGAAGAGTTCCTTATCCTTGTACATTGCCAGAGTGCCATTTTCTGCGATGAAGAGAAAATCGTCCTTATACTTGTCAAAAGTATTATGGAGAGAAAAATATTGACGCCCACTTGCCGGAGCAAATATCACACCACGCTCTTTGAGTTTGGCGATTGTCTCATCAAACTCTTGAGGCAGTTGACCTTTTTCGTCAAGGAGAGTGCCGTCCATATCAGAGAAAATAATTTTAATCACCATTTCACCTTCTTGATCTCAATCAA
>CAJODU010000078.1 GCA_905233325.1 uncultured Selenomonadaceae bacterium | reverse complement strand
GAGGCCGTCAAAATCAATGCCGTGGCAAGTCCTCCCCTCGGCGGTATCAAAGATATACGCCCCCTCCTCAAAAAGGCCAAGCTCGGCAGTAGCCTTGACGCTCTTGAGATCCTGGATCTCCGAAGTACAATGGCGGCAATGCGCGAAGTCAAACGCTTTTTCAAGGAGACCGAGACCGACGCCCCCCTACTAAAAACTTCAGCGTCACAGATTGAGATTCTCGGCAACCTTGAGCAGAAAATCGACAGGACGATAGACGAACACGGCACAGTCAAGGACGACGCCAGCCCCGAACTGCACCGAATCAGACGCGAACTGCGGAACGCCCAGGAGGGTATCAAAAGCCAAATAACCGCAATCCTGCACAACGCCGCCTACCAAAAGTACTTCCAAGAGGCGATAGTGACAATGCGCGGCGACCGCTATGTAATACCAATCAAGCAGGAATACAGGAGGGACTTCCCCGGCCTTGTACACGACCAGTCCGCCACGGCGGCAACCGTCTTCATTGAACCTATGGCAGTGGTGGAACTCGGCAACACCGTCCGGCAGATGTCCGCGGCAGAGCAAAACGAAGTCCGACGGATACTCAGGGCGTTGACCGGCGATATAACCGCTCAAAGCGACACCCTCCGTGCCAACGCGGCAATCCTGGCGACTGTGGACTTCGCCTTCGCCAAGGCCTCCCTCGCCCGCGAAATGCGAGCGACCGAACCCCTCCTAAACCGCGAAGGTCGTACAAATATTCGCAAAGCCCGCCACCCCCTCATTTCTGATGCCGCGGTTGTCCCTATCGATATTGAAATAGGCGGCCGCTACAATATGCTCCTGATAACCGGCCCCAACACCGGCGGCAAGACCGTCACCCTCAAAACCCTCGGCTTGATGGCGTTGATGACCCAGTCCGGACTTTACATTCCCGCTGAGTTTGCCTCCGAGATTGCCGTCTACCGCAACGTCTGTGCCGTCATTGGCGACGAGCAGAGCATTGAGCAAAGCCTCTCGACCTTCTCGGCACATATGAGGCAGTTGATTGCCATTCTCGATAAGGTTGCCGCTGACGACCTCGTCCTGCTTGATGAAGTCGGTGCCGGTACTGACCCCGAAGAGGGCAGTGCTCTCGCTCAGGCTATTCTGGAACGTCTGATTGAAGTCAATGCCACAACCCTCGCCACCACGCACTATTCTCAACTGAAAACTTTTGCCTACACAAATGAAGGAATTGAGAACGCCTGCGTTGAATTTGACATTGAGACCTTGAAACCGACTTACAAGCTGCTGATTGGTATGCCCGGGGCTAGCAACGCCTTTGCAATCAGTCAACGCCTCGGCTTGCCGGACAGCTTGATTGAGCGGGCTAAGGCACTGACGACGGCGGAACACGCCAACTTTGAGCAGATTATCTCCGCCCTGGAGAATGAGCGAATCACCTACGAACAGCGAAACAGCGACCTTCTGCAGAGGCAGAGGCGTATCGAACAGACGGAGAAACAAGTCAACGCAATGCGCGACGACCTCAACAAGAACAAGGCGGAAATAATCCGCAAGGCACGCGAAAAGTCCGCAGCTATGGTGAGAAAGACCAAACGCGAGGCGGAGGAGATAATCGAATCCCTCAAGGAGCAGTTTGACGATTTGGGAATCAAACGCCGCCGGCAAGCCATTCAAGAGGCACGAGAGAAACTTGCCGAGGCCTCTGCCGAAATGGCACCCGGTATACAAAATCAAAGGCTCGGCAGAAGGCTGGACAAGCAGAGTATACGCATTGGGGACACTGTCTACGTCACCAAGCTCGACCAAAAGGGCGAAGTCCTGGCAATCAGCAAGGACGGCGGCGAATTGACTGTCCAAGTCGGCGTCCTCACCGCAAACGTCAAGAGCAGGGACTGCCGTTTCATCTCCCACGGCAGCACGACGGAGCAGTCCACGCCTCCCCCCTCCGCTTCAACCAAAAATACTTCAGGAGCCTTGCTAAAAGTCGCGGCAACTATCCAGCGTGAAATTGATATAAGAGGCCTTATGGTCAACGAGGCAGAGTCTATCGTCGGTAAATTCATCGACGACGCCGCTCTCACCGGCCTCAAAACCGTCCTGATAATCCACGGCAAAGGCACCGGTGCCCTCCGCAAGGGTCTCCACGACTTCCTCAAGCACAACAGGAGCGTTTCCACCTTCCAATTCGCAGACATCGACGAGGGCGGAACCGGAGCAACTGTGGTAAATATCGCTTAGTCAAGCGTCTGCACTCAAGGGGTTAGAGATTTGAACATTCACATATTCATTGACGCCGAAAATATGCCGCCCGAAGCCGCCCTTGACGCCTATGATTTCCTAAATACGGAGCATAATGTCTATCAATGCGATGTTGTCGGGAAATGGGACACCCTCCCCTTTGCCTACAAAAATCGCAGGAGTAAAACCTTCAAGATACAAAATTGCGACTACGGCAAGAACAGTGCCGATTTGTGGCTTACTGTCGGTATTGTGCGGGCAGTCTACGAAGAGCCTGAACTTGAGCTGGTTGCCATATGTTCCAACGACAGGGACTTCGCCGCGGCCATAGCTCTCGCCGTCGACAAGGGCAAGCAAGTCCTCCTGCTGGTCACGGAATCCCAATACACAGGGATTGACGACACCCTCACAAAAATGCGGATTAACAGGGATTTTGTAACTCTCGGTTTGCTGAAGGAACCCCCGCCGCCCTTCGTCAGTATCAGCATTAGCAAACTTCCAAGCGAGTTGAAAACCTACTTCAGCCGGTACTATTTGACGAAGACCATATTTGTAAGGCGTGGTGAGCAATTCGTCGAGCTGCCGTTTGTCAACGGTATGCACTTAAATATATTTGTCCATATGATGAGGCATTATCGAATATGGAAGAAGTCTACACGTGCGGCGAAGGCGGTAGGAGAATTCAGCCTGAAGATAAAGGACAATCGCGTATGGTATCAAACTGAAGAGGAGATGTTGGAGTGAAAGGTTTCTGCAAAAGAATGACCCTGCTTATCGCTATGGGTGTTTTGCTGATGATGACTGTCGTTGAGGCGGCGGACGGCTCTGCTGAGCTGATGATCTTCCATACTAACGATATGCACTCAAGGGTAAGCAATATCGACGAAAATGGGCAGACAATAGGGCTTGCCGAGATGAACGCCGCTGTCAAGGCTGTAAAGCTGAAAAATCCCGATACTCTCTGGCTTGACGCCGGTGATACCTTCCACGGTATGCCGAGAATCAATATCAGTCGCGGTGAGAATATGGTACTGTTGCTGAATGAGACTGAACTTGACGCCCTCTCCCCGGGCAACCACGACTACAACTACGGCACCAATCACCTGAAAGCCCTATCCAAAAGGCTCAAGGCCACAATTCTCAGTGCAAACACCGTCAAAAAAGGCACAAGCAAAACTATCTTCAAGCCCTACAAAATCTACAAACTCGCAAACAAAATCAAAGTAGGCGTATTCGGCCTCACCACGCCCGAAACCGCCTACAAAGCCAACCCCAAAAATACCGAAAGCATAGACTTCCTCAATCCCGTTGAACAGGCTCAGCAAATGGTCAAGGAGCTCAAGGGCAAATGTGACGTGGTGGTTGCTGTAATGCATATGGGTGTGGACAAGAGCAGCGAGTACACAAGCGAACGCATCGCAAGGGAGGCCGCGGGCATTGATGTGATAATCGACGGCCACAGCCACACGGAGCTGCCGGAAGGTATGGAAGTCGGCAACACTCTAATCGCTCAGACAGGTGCACACGGCAAGCAGCTCGGTTGCGTGCAGGTGAAAATCGAAAACCACAAAATCGTCTCCAAAGAGGCCAACCTTCTTTACAAGGAAGATGTGAAAAATCTGGCTCCTATCCCCGATATGGCGGTCAAAAACGCCCTCAAGGATATAGAGACCCGCAACGAAAAGCTGCTCAGCGAGGTGGTTGCCCATACTGATCGCGAACTCTCCGGCGACAGGCTCCTGGTACGCAGGTATGAATCAGAACTCGGCAATCTGACTGCGGACGCTTTCCGCTGGTGCACAGGTGCGGATATAGCGGTTGTGCACGGCGGCGATATAAGGACGAATCTGCCGGCAGGAGACGTGACGCGAGGCGACATTATGGCAATCTTCCCCTTCAGCAACATTATCCAAGTTGCGGAGGTAAATGGGAAGACTGTGAGGGATATGCTGGAACACTCCGTTTTTGGCTTCCCTGCGACGTTTGGCGGCTTTTTGACGCCCAGCGGCGTTACCTTCAGTTTCGACCCCACCAAACCGATAGGCCACAGAGTGTCAGACATTCTCGTTGGCGGCAAGCCCTTAGACGATAATAAGACCTACACCCTTGCCACAACTGACTTTCTCCTGGTCGGTGGTGATGATTATAATATGTTGAATGGGCAAAAAATCATTGCCAATTACGATTCCTGCGAGGAAATATTTGCAGATTATCTCAATCAGGTCGGTATGGACGGCATTGAGGTCGGCAGAATCAAACTTCTCAAGGAAGTTGAGATTCCTGAAGACGAACTGACGAAAGAGGCGGCTTAATCAAGCGGGAGGTGATGTTGAAATGCAACGGATATTCAGGTTGGCGTTGACTTTGCTGATAGTGTTGATACTTATCATTTCACCAAGAACCGAGGCGGCAGATGATACCGCAGAATTGGTGATATTTCACACCAACGACCTGCACGCCAGAGTAAGTTCAAAAGACGACGGCGGTCACTCAATCGGTCTTGCGGAAATGAGTGCGGCCATTAAAGCAGTGGAGCTGAAGAACCACAATACACTTTGGTTTGACGCCGGTGACACATTACACGGGACGCCGAGAATCAATATCAGCCGCGGTGAAAATATGGTGAAATTGCTCAATGAAACCACCCTCGACGGTATGGTACCCGGCAATCACGACTACAACTACGGCTCGGAGCGTCTCAACGAACTTTCCAAGCAGCTTGAGGCTCCAATCTTGAGTGCCAACGCCGTCCAGGTCAACACTCACAAGTACATATTCAAGCCCTATCAAATCCACAAAATGCCGAATGGTGTCAAAGTAGGCGTATTCGGTCTCACCACGCCCGAAACTATCTACAAGTCCAACCCCAATAATACCGTCGGTATTGACTTTCTGAATCCCATTGAGCAGGCTCAATATATGGTGAAGAGACTGCGTTCTAAATGTGACGTCCTCATTGCAATCACGCATATGGGTCTTGAAAAAAGTTCCAAATTCACAAGCGATATGATTGCCAAGGAGGCTCCCGGTATTGATTTAATCATAGACGGCCACGGTCAAACTATCCTCCCAAAGGGGCTGGTTGTCGGTGACACTTTGATTGTTCGGACGGGCTGGCACGGTCACAAACTGGGTCGCGTCAATATCTCCCTCAACGACCACAAAATCACCTCAAAACAAGCACAACTGCTGGATTCTGAGGAAGTGAAAGCACTTTCACCCACCCCTGACATCAACGTCAAAAAAGCCCTGGACGCTATAGATCGTCGCAACGCAAAAGCCTTCAATGCCGTCGTTGCACATTCTGACAGAAGAATGTCAAGTGCGGCGGTGATAGTTCGTAGGCAAGAATCAGGGCTGGGAGACCTCACTGCCGACGCTTTCAGATGGAGAACAGGTGCGGATATTGCCGCAATGAATGGCGGCGGTCTCCGTGCCGACTTGCCCGCAGGTGACGTCAGACGCATTGATATTATGTCAATCTTCCCATTCGGCAACACCGTGCAGGTTGCTGAGATTAAAGGCAGGACTGTAAGGGAAATGCTGGAACATTCCGTATCTGTCTATCCTGCCGCCATTGAGGGCTTCCTCAGCGTAAGCGGAATGAGTTTCAGCTTCAATCCTGCCAAGCCTGTCGGTCAGAGAATAAGCGAGATTCGCATAGGCAATGAACTTCTTGATGATGATAAGACCTACACCCTCGCTACAATGGATTTTCTTCTTGACGGCGGCGATGGCTACGGTATGCTGAAAAATTTGGAAATTACCAGCAAATATGAAAACGCTGAGGAAATATTCGCTAAATATATCAGACAAGCAGGAATCAAAAACATTGAGCTTAACAGAATCAAAATTCTCAAAGAAGAAAAAATTCCTGATGAATCGAATGTTCGAGTGACAGACAAAGCCGCTGCTTGAATCTCAGCTTATCGAACGTAACAAAAAGCCCCTTGCACTTTAACGAGGGGTTTTTCTATTATTATCGACTTTTGACTGACCGAAAAAGTTATCATTTACTTATAGTTTGATTTTCTAAACGGCGACGGCAACCTCTTTCATCAGATTGTTGATAATCTCTTTGACGGAAAGGATTTTTTCAATGCGCGGCATAAACTCGCCGGTAAATACCAATCCCGTCTCAAGGTCGCCTTGCTGCGCTCTGATTAAAGCTCTGACTATACAGAAGTTGTGTTGACAGGCTTTGAGACATTTGTCACAAACTTTTGGAGGTACGGGACCGTCCATCACACGCTTTGAAAATGGTGTCCTTACTGCACGGCCGGGCAATCCAACCGGACTGTGGATTACTACTATATCCTCCGGCTTGGATTTTAAGTAATATTGCTTGAGTGAGGGTGCAGCGTTGGACTCTTCGCTCGCAGCGAAACGCGAACCCATCTGCACGCCGTTCGCACCTTTTTTCATAATGTCAACAATATCTTGCCCTGTCAACATTCCACCGGCAGCTATGACGGGGATTTTCACCGCCTCGCGTATGGGAGCAATCAGATCGCGGACGGAAACATCAGTACCCAAGTGCCCGCCTGCCTCTTTGCCCTCAACGACAATGGCAGAGGCTCCCAGCCTTTCTGAAATCTTAGCCAGCTTGACTGAAGATACAATCGGAACGATAGGCGTGTTTGATTCCTTGCCCAGACCGAATATATCACGCGAAAAACCTGCACCGGCAACAATTAAATCAATTTTCTCCTGAATTGCAGTCTTTACTATACCGAAAAAATCACTTGCGGCAACCATAATGTTAATGCCGATTATGCCCTTCGTCAGCGAACGAGCGAGCTTTATTTCGTAACGAAGTTCACCGTGAGACATACCGGACGCGGCAATCAACCCTATGCAGCTGCAAGTCTCGCCGTTGACAGACGAATTGCCATGCCGCCTTGAACAATCGGCAGTTTTGCAATCTTCTCGCCAATTTTCAATTCCGGAAGTTTCACTAGCCTTTTCCTCCAATTCTATTACTTCAAAAAAACCCGTGAAGCCGCCTTGCAGCCAAGCCTCCACGGGAATTTTCTTATAATTCCAAGTTAATTACGCTTTTGCACCGCTGTCAATGTATTTGACAATATCGCTTACGGTCTTGATCTTCTCTGCCTGTTCGTCAGGAATCTCAACACCGAACTCATCTTCAAAGCGCATAATAAGTTCGACGATATCCAGAGAATCTGCACCCAAATCATCAACGAAAGTTGAATCCTCTTTGACTTCCTCAGCCTCAACGCCGAGCTGATCTGCCACAATACCTCTAACTTTTTCAAATGTTGACATAACAATCTAACCTCTCTAACTTTAATTTAATTTCAAATTTAACAAACAACTGAACTATTGTATAACTTTTAATGATTTCTGTCAATATTTTAGTTAATTGTCGAAAAACTTCAAATATTAAGAGCTACGGCAAGATTACATTGACATTCCGCCATCAACGCGAAGGACTTGACCGGTAATATAAGCGGCCTCATCAGAAACCAGGAATTTAACGGCTTGTGCAATATCCTCCGGCTTGCCGATTCTGCCCAGCGGAATATCCTTCAGCATAGTCTCTTTGAGATTATCAGAGAGAACGGCCGTCATATCCGTTTCAATGAAACCGGGAGCTACAACATTGACAGTGATACCGCGTGCCGCAAATTCCTTGGCAGCGGACTTGGAAAAACCGATAATACCTGCCTTAGCCGCAGCATAGTTCGTCTGCCCCGCATTGCCGGTTATACCAACGATTGACGCCATATTGACAATACGACCGCTGCGTTGCTTAATCATCAATTTTGACACAGCCTTAGTGCAGTTGTAGACACCTTTGAGGTTGGTGCTGATAACATCGTCAAAGTCAGCGTCCTTCATTCGCATAAGAAGACCGTCACGAGTGATACCGGCGTTGTTGACCAAAATATCAATCTTTCCCCAGGTGTCCGCGACTTTCTTGACCATTTCATCGACAGCTTCAGAGTCTGCAACGTTAGCTTGAACGAGCAGGGCTTCAATGCCCTTGGACTCAATTTCAGCCTTGACTTCCTCGGCCTTTGCAGTGTTGCCGGCGAAGTTGATTGCAACTTTGGCACCCTCAGCCGCCAGTTGAAGGGCAATCGCCCTGCCTATACCGCGAGAAGCACCGGTCACAAGAGCTGTCTTACCTTCAAGCATACCCAATAAGATTTCTCCTCTCATTTGAAAATATCTGCTTGAAATATATCACAAAGTTTTCAAATTGTCTATAGTTTTGTTGAGACTTTCAATATCTTCAACATTGAAACTGTTAATTTTGCGATCAATACGCTTGTTGAAACCGCAGAGAGTTTTTCCGGGTCCTGCCTCGACAAAAATATCTGCACCGAAATTTTTCATTGTCTCAACGCAAGCAATCCACTTGACAGGGTGATCTGCCTGTGTGATGAGATTCTGCTTGATAATGTCGGCTTTTGTTTCCAGTTCACCGTTGACGTTAGCTGCGATTGGGAACTCAGCATCACGGAAGTTGACTTTCTCAAGTTCAGCCGCTAATTTCTTCGCTGCAGGAGCCATCAGAGTGCTGTGGAATGGTGCACTGACAGGCAAAACAACCGCCTTCTTTGCACCTGCTGCCTTTAACTCCTCAACGGCAGCGTCAACGCCCTTAGCCGTTCCTGCAATGACAGTCTGACCCGGACAGTTGAAGTTGACTGCTTGGACTTCGCCGACATCTTTGGAGACTTTCTCACAAGCATTAACAATCGTGTCATCATCAAGCCCGATAATTGCTGCCATTGAGCCTTCACCGACAGGGACAGCCTCTTGCATGAATTGACCGCGCTTGTGAACGAGGACGACAGCATCTTTGAAGTCTATGACATTCGCCGAGACAAGGGCACTGTACTCACCGAGACTGTGACCACCGGCAATGTCAGGGGTAATTCCGTTGGACTTCAAGAGCTCACCGGCAATGACGCTGACAACGAGAATGGCAGGTTGAGTATTTGCCGTCAATTTTAAATCCTCTTCGGAACCTTCAAAGCACATTTTTTTAATAGAGTAGCCGAGTGCCTCGTCAGCCTCCTCAAAGAGCTTTTTGGCAATATCGTAGTTGTCGTAAAGCTCCTTGCCCATACCTATGGCTTGGGCGCCTTGCCCTGGAAATACAAATGCTAATTTGCCCATATCCTCACCTACTTCAATCATTTAATCAGCATACAATATTGCTGATGTATTCCATGAATCATATTGTCTCAACGCAAATTTATAATCATTATTCATCTTGAGAAGCAATGCTGGTATTTCTATAATATCTTCTGGTTTATGGTAAATACATATAGCAAGACGAGGCTTCCATTTTTCAATGGTCTTTTCAGCACCGATTAAAGCATTATATTCTGCACCTTCTATATCCATTTTAACGAAAGTTACACGTTCTCCCTGCAAAACTTCATCTAATGATATAGTTTCTATGCTT
>CAJODU010000077.1:719-8789 GCA_905233325.1 uncultured Selenomonadaceae bacterium | reverse complement strand
CGAAGGTTTTAAGGCAATGAAAATCCTCAACGCCTCAACGGAGATACTCTTCACTGCCACTGCTATCTACACCCCAATGCAAGCCTATATCGCTGCTGAATGCGGTGCTGCCTATGTTGCACCTTATGTAAATCGTATCGACAATATGGGATTCAACGGTCTTGAGATCACCAAGCAGATACAGGATATTTTTGAGAACAACGATCTTGAGACTGAAGTCCTTGCTGCCAGCTTTAAGAACTCTCAACAAGTCCTTGAACTCTGCGAATACGGTATCACCGCCGCCACTGTCGCTCCTGATCTCCTCACCGCTTTTACGAAGAACTCTGCCATTGATGAGGCCGTTGAGGCTTTTATCAGTGACTTTGAGTCCTTCGCCGGTGAAGGTAAGACCATGCTTGACTTTAACTGAGTCGACTAAGTCGTTGACGCTGACGGACACACCTTCCGCAGGGGACACTCTCCGCACAGCGGTCGCCGCGCCTTGCAGACCTTTCTGCCGTGCCATATCAGCCAATGGTGTGCCGCTGACCACTTCTCCCGCGGGATCGCCTTCTGCAAACCAAGCTCAACCTCCAGCGGGGTCTCACCTGTTGCAAGCTGCAGACGGTTGGCTATCCTGAAGACGTGAGTATCCACCGCGATTGCCGGCTCACCGAAAGCCACACTCATCACAACATTTGCCGTCTTCCTTCCGACACCCGGCAGCAATACAAGCTCGTCGAAACTCTTTGGCACTGTGCCGTTGAAGTCTTCGACGAGTTTTTTACATGCTGCTGTGATGTGTGCTGCCTTGCTCCTGAAGAATCCGCAGGGTTTGATAAGCTCCTCCAGCCTTGCCTGTCCGAGAGTGAGGAACTGCTGCGGCGTGTTGGCAACAGGAAAAAGTTCCGCCGTGACGGCGTTGACACGTTTGTCCGTACACTGTGCGGAGAGGATCACCGAGATCAACAGCTCAAATGGTGAGTTGAATATAAGTTCCGGCACCGCTCCCGCATAAGTCTCCTCAAGTATCGTCAACTGTTTCTTGCGAAGGCTATCAGTAACTATCATCAATCAAAAGCTCCCATATACCAATGTCTTTAATGCTAAATCAACGTCCACTTCACGGAATACCTCGCCCTCCGGCAGCCAGTCCTCGGAAAACAGAGGGAGGTCTTCTACCATTTCGCGAACTACCGATTCAACAGATTTAATAGCCTGTGCGTCCTGTGAAGACTTCAAAAATTCACCCAGCACCAGACCAACCGTAAACATATCATCAGCACCCAAGGAACGGGTTGTCGGATCCAGACTTGACAAGCGAAGGACAGGGTAGGTGATATTGTCGTTAGAAGTCATCAATTCTTCACCCTTGACAAGAAGACCGGCTTGCATAAGTCTATCTGCAATTAATTCTCCATCTTGATTGTCACGCAAGCGGACAATTACCAAATGATTCTCCGTCGGAGCAAAGAGGACTTCAACGCCGGCTTGCTGCAGGCCTTTCTCTAAGGCACGGGCATTGTCAAGCACCTGTTGGGAGTAGTCGTCATATTCTTCACAAGTAGCCTCACGAAAACTGATAGCAAGGGCGGCAAGGACATTCTTTTTCAATGAGACGTGGCCGGTCTCAATAACCATTTTTTCCAAATGATCGGCGAGTTTGTTCGTCGATAGGATTATACCACTCTGAGGGCCGTGCAGGGCATCACTTGCCGCGAATGTTGCAACATCAGCATAGGGAACAGGCGACTTGATCTTCCCTGTGGCAATAAGTCCTGAGTTCTGCCCCAAGTCAATCCAAAGATTGGCACCGACTTCATCGGCAATGGCGCGTAACTTTTTGTAGTCGATATTGTGAGGATAGTTTACCGGCGAATATATGATCAGTGCGGGCTTGTTCCTCATAGCCAAATAGCGTACTTTGTCAAAGTTCAACTTTAAAGTATCGGGTTCCAGAGCAAACTTCACAAATTTGTATTGCATTTGACTGCCGGTGCAATGCTCACTCTTGCGGAGGTTGAAGGAAAGTATAGTATCATTCGGCTTGACAAGTGCCTGGAGGACAACGCGAGAAGCAGCGACGAGGTTACCCGTACGAACGATGGCGTGTTCCGCCTTGAAGAGATCGCAAGCACGTTGAGCCGCCAGCTTTTCAAGTCTGCTGTAGTGTTCAACGGAATTGTGACCAATGAAATCATTGCCGAGAGCACTGCCTTTTAGGTATTGCGACAGCGGCGAGGCAGCATTATCCGTTGGTATCAGCGACAAAGATGTAATTTGCCTGTCCAGCGAATATTTTAGGAGATCGCACAAGTCGGGATCGAAGTTTTTCAAACTGTTAAAGAGCTTTTTGTCTAACACAGGAAGTCACCTCTTTACTAAACTTTAGCAATATTGATGAAGATTTTCTCAAGCAATGCCTGTCAACATATAGAACAATATGCACAGGAAAGGCACCAGGAACTTTAGACCCATGAGAACGATGATGTCGTAATAGGCCTCTTTGTGTGTGAGGCCGCAAATTGCCAGGAGCGTGACAAGAGCACCGCAATGAGGCACGGGATCAATACCGATAGACGCGATGGCTACAATTCTGTGGAGAGCCTCAAGCGGTATACCTTGAGCGGCCGCCATTGTCGCCCAAGTGTCCCCAAGCATTGAGAGGGCAATAGTCAGACCGCCGGACGCGGAGCCGGTGATTCCGCCCATGATGTTGGTCGTCAAGACGGCAGAGACGAGAGGTCCCGCCGTGTCGCCAATGCTCAACAGAATCTCCTTGATAGGCAGAAAACCAGGCATGCTTACCATGACGCTGCCAAAGGCAAATCCTGATGCGACATTTAGGACAGCCGCACAGGAGGAGACGGCACCGTAGTTGATAGTGGCGAGGAGATTTTCACTGCCGCTTTGATAACGCTTGCGTCCAATGTAAGCGGCGGCAATACTGCTCAATATCAGAGCAACGGAGATTGACCAAATAGCTTGAATCTTGCCGACACTCGCCGCCAACAACTTCAATTCAAACGGCAAAAAAGCCTCTAAACTCGCCTCGTTCCAATGAAATCCCCAATCCCAATGGAATGGATTGCTCAATATCACGTTGATGACAATGACCATCAGCAAAGGAATCAACGCCAAGTGCCACGGTGGAAGGCGTCGATCTTTTCGCTGTTTCTGCTCGACCTGTCCGCCGTAACCTTCGCCTTTAGCTTGCAGGGACTTAGCACGGAAAGTCAACCAGCCCAAGCTGATCGCCAAAAATAGAATCGTTGCAAATAAGCCGATCCCCACACCTGCCCAAGTCGACGTGCCGAAGTAAGATGAAGGTATAATATTTTGAATCTGCGGCGTACCGGGCAAGGCAACCATTGCAAATGAAAAAATACCCATCCAGAGAGTAGCGGGCAAGAGCCTTTTGGGAATGTTAGCCTTGCGGAAAATCTCGGCACCGAAAGGGTACATAACGAAGGCAACGACAAAAACGCTCAAGCCGCCGTAAGTCAACGCTCCGCAGCCGAGAATAACAGCAAGGACAGCTCTCTTCTCACCAAGAATTGACATAATCTTGCCGGCAATGGCTGAGGCAAGTCCGCCCTTCTCCATCAACCTCGCAAACACCGCACCGAAAAGGAAGACAGGATAATAAGTCTTAGTATACTCTGCAAGACGTGTCATATACAATTCACTGTAAATCGGCATGATACCAAACTCGCTCAATATAGCCGACAGCACGGCAAAAAACGGTGCGATCAAAATAATTGACCAGCCACGATAAGCGAACATCATCAAGCCGACAATCGAAACACCTACGCAAAATGTCTCCAATACGAAACACCACCCTATATATTTTGTGGCATTGCTCATACTTCAATTCGAGACGCTCAAAATCATCTTGGCATCAATCTGTATAGTATCAGTTACTGTCACTAACTAAAATATTTTAGCGGAACAAATGAGAAAAGTCAATAAATTTATAAGTATTTCACAAATGACACGGTGACGGCAAATTGATAAAAGCAAAGTGGCAAAGAAAGTGCTTGACAAAAATAAAGCAGCATATTACAATGCTTTTTACTGAAAAAGTAGAAAAATTGACGTGAGCAAAAAATAGTATAGGGGTGAGTAAATTAAAAACATCAACATTAAAAACACTGATACTGACGGATACTGCCGAAAAGGCTAAGGTTATCAAAAAGATGATTGGTCGACAATATTTAGTGATGTCAACGGATGGTTTTCTTCAATATCTACCTAAAACCAGATTGGCTATTGATCCCGAAAATAACTTTGAACCGCATTATATAACGATTCGCGGTAAAGGGCAGTTATTAAGGCAGATTCGCAAAGAGGCTATACAGGCACGGCGTATTTATGCCTGTACTGACAACGATCCTCAAGGTGAGGCCGTTGCCTATCAATATTGTCAACTGCTGGGCTTTAATCCCTCCTCAACTTGCAGGATTGTCCTCAATGAGATCACCAAGACGAGCGTCAATGACTGCATTACAAACGCTCGTCCCATTGATATGAGCTTGATTAAGATTTACGAAGCCAGAAGGGCTGTCAATCGTCTCTTCACCTACAGTCTCCAACCTATTCTCTGGAGCAAAATCTATCGCGGCATTTCTGTCACTCTTCCTCAAGCAGTGATTTTAAGGCTTATTTGTGAGCAAGAGAAGAATTCTCACCCTATCCCGGAAGGTATTTCCGTTGATTTTAATGATTCTCTTACTCGGAAGAATTTGCTGATGCTTTCCACAAGAGAACTCGACCTTCCCATTGGAGCCATTTCCATCACGATCAAGCAGCTCTATGAGGGCGTGAAGGTTGATGATTCTTCTGTCGGTTTGATTACTTGGTACAAATCCGATCACATTGTCCCGACTGATCCTCAGCGAACACCGGAGTCACTCAAAAATTACCTTCCTGCCAACCAGTTCAAAATCTACAACTTGATATGGCAGTATTGTAACGGCAAACTTCCTGCCGCCGCTCCTTCTAAAACTATGAATCAATACAACGATTATCTTTTGATGTCTGAATTGGAAAGACGCGGCCTTCCCTGGAGTGACACTTTCTCTGAGGCAGTTTGCTCTATGCTCAAGCGCAAATATATAGAGCTTACGGAAAACGGCTACAAGCCCACAGAGCTCGGTCTTTCAATAATGAGCGTCCTCAAGGAATACTTCACAAATGCTATAAGCGACAAATTCATCACGAAGATAGAGACTTTGCTCAATGATTCAGAGGACAAGATGACCGCCGTATCAGCCTTTTGGAAACAATTCAACGGCATTTTGACGAAGGTTCTTGACAAGCTCGGTGATGATCTGACGCCTAAAGAGCCGCCTGTTATTGAAAGTGACGTCACCTGCGACAAATGCGGAAGAAAAATGATTATCCGCCGCAGCCGCTACGGTGCTTTCCTGGCCTGTTCCGGCTATCCCGACTGCAAGAACACCAAGCCCTACTTTGAGCCGCTTGAAGACAATAACTGCCGCTGTCCGAAGTGCAACGGACATTTAAACAGGCGCAGACTGAACAAGGGCAGAATGTTTTACCGCTGCGAAAACTATCCCGAATGTGACTTCACCACATGGGACGAGCCGCAGAGTAAAGTTTGCGATGTTTGTGGGAAGACCCTATTCCTCTACCGTTTCAAAGATCGTGCACCAATGCTGTATTGCGGAGATGCGGCTTGCCCTTCTCGTAAGGAACACCCAATCAATAAAATACTTGAGAATCAGCAGCTCAAGCGCGAGGCAAAGGAACAAAAGGCAGCAAAGAAGGCGGAAAGTTGAGCAAAATACATATCATAGGTGCGGGACTTGCGGGTTCCGAGGCTACTTATCAAGCGGCTAAGCACGGCGTTGAGGTTATCCTTCATGAGATGAGGCCTTCCAAGATGACGCCCGCTCACAAAACAGGCGGTTTCGCGGAGCTTGTCTGCAGCAATTCACTGAGGGCGGCAAGCCTTGACAATGCCGTCGGTGTCCTCAAAGAGGAGATGCGCCGCCTTGATTCTATTATCATACAAGCGGCTGACGCCACTGCTGTCCCTGCCGGCGGTGCTCTCGCCGTCGACCGCCATGACTTCAGCAGCTACATCACGGACAAGCTGCACGCTCTCAAAGGCGTCACTATCGTCAATGAAGAAGTCAATGATATTGAATCCTTCCTCAGTGAAGGTGCTGTTGTGGTTGTCGCGAGCGGTCCTTTGACGAGCGGCACTCTGGCGGAGACTTTGAGCAGGTATGTCGGTGATGATTCCCTCTACTTCTATGACGCCGCCGCTCCAATTGTTACGCTTGAAAGCATTGATTTCAACATTGCCTTCCGTGCCTCAAGATACGACAAGGGCGGTGATGACGCCTATATCAACTGTCCCATGACTCGTGAAGAATATCTGAACTTCCGCAACGCCCTCATCAATGCCGAGACGGCGGAACTTCACGCATTTGAGCCTCCTGTCTTCTTTGAGGGGTGTCTTCCCGTTGAGGTGATTGCCTCTCGCGGTGAGGATACTTTGAGATTCGCTAATCTAAAGCCTGTCGGTTTGATTGATCCAAGGACGGGCGAGGTGCCTTATGCCGTCGTCCAGCTTAGGCAGGACAACCGCGAGGCGACGTTATTCAACCTTGTAGGATTTCAGACACATTTGAAGTTTGGCGAGCAGCGGCGTGTCTTCTCTATGATACCCGGTCTTGCCAATGCTGAGATCGTAAGGTATGGCGTTATGCACAGGAACACTTTTATCAACTCGCCGCGTCTTTTGAAACCTACCATGCAGCTCAAAGACAAAGACAATCTCCTCTTTGCAGGGCAGATGACGGGCGTTGAGGGTTATGTCGAATCAGCGGCGGCGGGACTTATTGCAGGTATTAATGCGGCGAGACTGTGTCAAGGCTTATTGCCGCTCACCTTCCCGAAAGAGACCTGTCACGGTGCACTGGCTAGCTATATAACTTCATCGGAGACCGCCAAGCACTTCCAACCAATGAATATTAACTTTGGGCTTTTGCCGCCGCTTGAGGGCAACAAGCGTAACTTCCCGTGTGTCCCACGGTAGATGAAATACAAATCATATTCATTGTACATTTGAATTTAGAAATTGTCAATTATGAATTGCGGCTTATTCCGCGCCTAAATCACCCTTGACCTTGATGTAGTTGATGAGACCGCCCGCCTTGGAAATCTCCTGGACAAACCCCGGCAGCGGGTGGGCGTGGAAGGTGTCACCTGTCGTAACATCTTCAATAGTGCCGGTTGAGGTGTCCACTTTGAGGACATCGCCGGCTTTTATTTTGTTTACATCGTCGCCAATCTCAAGAAGAGGCAGACCAATATTGATACCGTTGCGGTAGAAGATACGGGCAAAACTCGCCGCAATCACAACAGGCACGCCTGAGGCCTTGATAGCAACGGGTGCATGCTCACGGCTTGATCCGCAGCCGAAGTTCTTGCCGCCAACCATTATGTCGCCCTCACGGACATTATCGGCAAAACTCTCGTCAATGTCAACCATACAATGTTTTGCCAACTCTTTGGGATCGAATGTATTCAAATATCTGGCAGGAATGATGACGTCAGTGTCGATATTGTCGCCGTACCTCCAGACTTTACCTTCAAGTTCCATTTCATTCACTCCAATCTTTGCAACAGACAGCGTTCAATAGTCAGCAGACAGTGAAACACTATCAGGTAACCAGCTCAAACGTGAACCGCCGCCATGGGATTTGACTGACTTTGATTGACTTGAGGAAGTTCACAATGTCGCGTCTGCCGTAATAATGCGGCTGTCCGTTAGAGTCCAGCGACATCAAGATAATCGGCATATTCTTGAAGACCTTCTGCAGCTCTTGCCTCATTCTGATTGCTCTGTAGGTGTAGTTTGTCACTTCTTGACGAACTGCCACCACTGCGAAGGTTACACCCTGCTCAATCACAACCGCTGCTTGCATCGCTACCATTGTTTACCCCTCCTCTTCGTCATTTGTCAAGGCTGTCAATCACGCTTCAAACTTTGTCGGCAATCTTGCCGGCAATGGCGGAACAGGCGGCAGCGTAAGGACCGGCAAGATAAAC
>CAJODU010000077.1:0-597 GCA_905233325.1 uncultured Selenomonadaceae bacterium | reverse complement strand
CCGGCATCAATGAAAATATCCACCCAGCCGCGGTGTATGGCCTCCTTGTAGACGGCTTGACTACCGGGTATGATGATACACCTTACCGCCTCGTTGACTTTGCGTCCTTTGAGGACACTTGCCGCCACTTCGAGATCTTCAAGTCTGCCGTTGGTGCAGGAACCGATCACAACCTGGTCAATCTTGATCTCACCGACCTCTTCGATTGCCTTGACGTTCTCCGGCAGATGAGGCAGGGCAACAACGGGCTTGAGTTCGGAGAGGTTGATTTCAACCGTCGCGGCATACTTAGCACCTTCATCAGCCACGGCAGGAACCACACCAAGACCGCCAAGGCACCCACACCCATGAGGACCGTGGTTTTGAGCAGCTTGTCGTAACTCTTCAGGCAGCGGCCTGTCGACTGGTACTCCTCGTTGGCCCGCTGGCGGTACACATCGCCCAGCGTGTTGCCTATCACCGTGATGGGCAGCACAAACACCATCATCGCCATCGAGAAGAATCCCGCTTCCTCGCCACTGAAGAAAGCCGTCAGCAGGATCACCGGCATACTCTGTCCCAGTGTGTTCAGCAGCCGTCCGGGCATGGTGTACAATG
>CAJODU010000076.1 GCA_905233325.1 uncultured Selenomonadaceae bacterium | reverse complement strand
TATATCGCCGGACTTGTCGGCGTGAAGGGATTGTGAGTTATGTACAAGATTATAAGTGTAAAAGACGGCACTGAAATCGGCAGCACGGAAAATCCGCGCTACATCAAGAAAAAAGATACAGGTTGCTACATTCAGACCGATAGGCAGAATGCTCAAGGCATTGCCTATAAAGGCACAGCATACAATTTGCAAGGCAGAGACGGTATTGACGCTGATGATACCGTCTTTTTGATTGAAATTGATGGCGGTGTCGAGACTGACAACAACGCGGCGGCTATTGCTGATTGTTCCGCTGCCATTGATGATATTGTTGTTGCGATGTTGGGGGTGTAAAAGGTGTTTGAGAGATTGAAAAGGCTTTACACTGACGGCAAAATCACTCAAGAAGGTATCAATAATGCCGTTACTTGGATAACGCAAGAACAGGCAAATGAGATTATCAATCCTCAAAATGAGGTTGAAAATAATAATAATTAAGGAGACGATTGAAATGTTTGGAGAAATCACAAATGCAAAACTTTTGGGCGGTTGGACACTTAAACTCGAAAAGGCTGATAAATTGCCTCAAGACCTCGTAACTGCCTTCGGTAATCTTTTCGGCGCAAAGTTCGGCGGTTCCTATGTGCCGATGTACTATGTTGGAACTCAACCCGTCAACGGCACCAATCACAAACTCGTCGTTGAGCGCACCAAGCAGGTGAGTGGCGGCAAGACTATCAAAGATTTTGCTGTTGTCACTATCAACATTCCGGCTGGCGACTTCAAAGCTGAAGCGGCGACGAAAGTATCTGAAGAAGACGTCACCGATTTTGTCCTGCGCGATGAGATTGAGAAAGGCGTCAAGAAAGCACTTGCAGACTTCACCGGCGCGAATCATAAACCGATTCTTGAACTCGGAGAGCAGATCGTCAAAGGCAAAGATTATCATTTCATCTGCGAAAGCAAAGGCGACTATTCTGACGCTGAGCCTTATCTGACACGAGTTGCCATAAACAATTTCCAAGATAACTGGACGATTGACCAGATTTTAAGACTTTAATCTGTAATACTGACGCCAGTGGCACTACTAATGCGGAACCGCTGGCGTTTTTGTATATGCAGCTCATGGAGGTGAATTGAAGTGAATAATGTAGAGATTGTGCTGCAAATCATTTTACCACTTGTTACGACTGTTGGCACGTGCGTTATAGGTTACTGTTTCAGTAAGCTCAAGCAACGCGATAAAGAAGAAGCAAAACGTATTGAAGAACGTGCAAAAGAAGAAAAAGAACGTATTGCGGTTGCTAACGCTCGTAGTGAAGCACTCCGCGCAGGACTTCTTGCACTTTGTCGAGACAGAATTTTACAAGGTTACAGATATTATAAGCGCAATGGCTGCATATCTGCGCAAGACCATGAAACAATGAGCAAACTTTACAATGTCTATCATGCACTTGGCGGCAATGGTACTATAACTAATGTATGGGAGAAGATACAAGAGCTACCAATTAAGGAAGGCGATTAAAATGTTAAAAAATTGGAATACAGATAAAATAGTTGGTGCAGGTTTAATACTTGCACTGATTTTGTCTTTAGCATTTTGGGCGATAGTAGCACTTTTCACCGGCACAGTTACTGCACTCGATTTTCAGACCAATCTTGTAACAGGATTGGCAGGATATATGGGGCGTAGCTTACTTGAAAAACAAAGGAAGGACGATGATAAAAGTGATTAAGGCAAAGATTATTGAAACCAATCTAAGGTTTGGCGGTCTTTCAAGGCGTAGCAGTACAAGCAAAATTGTGATTCACCACACTGGAAGTGTTAAAGATGTAGATTTTTCAGCAGCAAGGATTCACGAAATGCACTTAGGACAAGGCTGGGCAGGTATCGGGTATCATCTTGTGGTAAGAAAAGATGGTACTATTGAACGCGGTCGTCCTATTTGGTCTATCGGTTCTCACGCTCAGGGTCACAATTCAAATTCAATCGGTATTCACCTTTGCGGTGATTTTAATGCAGCTTATCCAACTGATAAACAGATTGAAAGTGCAGCTTTGCTTATTGCTAACTTATGTGCTGATTATGATATTCCGATTGACAGAAATCACATTATCGGTCACGACGAATGTTATGTAGGTGTGGGAAATACGGACGGAGCAGGTTGTCCGGGCAGAAACCTGCAAAATCAGCTTGATACTATTTCAGACAAAGCTAATTGGTATCGTTACAACTCAGGCGCAGATGTAGTTGATACACCTGTAGAACCACCTGAAACTTTTTATGTTGATATTGACAAGATTGCGGTGCTTGCTCGAAAGTACGAATCAAACGGCGACCCTGCTTGTGTTGCTGATAATGCAGGTGATTTAGGCGGTGTTAGTTACGGATTGTATCAATTCGCAAGCAAAGTTGGAGCGGTTGACGCTTTCGTGAAATGGCTGTGCAACTATCCTGACGCAGCATTGGCGAATTATGGCAAAGTGCTGGCGGCTCACAAGGTTAATAGCGACGCTTTTATTAAACAGTGGAAGGAATTAGGTACGATTGACCCCGGCAATTTTGGAAGGCTACAAGATGAGTATATCAAAGTGCAGTATTATGATGTTGCAGCTAAAAAGCTCATTGATAAATATTTCAATGTCAATAAGCACACTGACGCATTGAAAGCCGTAGTATTCTCTCGTGCTGTACAAAATGGTCCTTCAGGTTGCGCAAAACTCTTTACGCTTGCGGTTCAGAAATTAGGTTATCCGAATTTGTCATATGTTGACAGTGATTATTTCGATGGTGATTTAATTGGTGCAATCTATGATTACCTTATTGTTGAATGCGATTTGTCAAAACCAGATAGTAGCGGCATTTGGAGAAGTCCTGATGATTTCTGTCACGGCAGCAAGAGCATTGTACTTGCTCTGCGCAGCAGATTTGTCAGAGAACGTGCTGACGCTTTAGCAATGCTCACGGGAGGTTTCAACTATGCTTATTGAAGTCAGAAGTGATAAGCCTATTAATGAACTTCGCTTAAAAAAGATACAATATATTTTCAATGAATCACTGTGCCCGAATGAAAGCCTACGCAATTCAATCCCAGACTTTACGAGTTATGATGGTGACCAGATTGTGCAGCTCGGTGAAGGCGACAATTACGTTGAGTTTATTGAGGTTAATGAGCGATAATATAAGTTCGCAGTAAGAAATAAAATTTTTACTGCGAACTATTTTTTTATCTCTAAAGGAGATTTTTAAGCAACGTCGAATTAGTAGCACTTAATAGGAGAGGTATTTTAAAAGGAGACTTCTTGTTGAAGAAGGAGGTTGAATACTATGGCTACACAGATTGCAGCTACTCCAGTGCTTAAAGGTGACGAAGCTCGTGCTGTTCTTGAAGAATCTAAAAAGAAACCGACTACTGCTTCAAGACGTGGGATAGAATTTTTGAAAAATAAATTCCAGATTTCAAGGTCAGATGACAGGATTGTAAAGGTAGTTATGCGGAGCCGTTTTAATGAAGTATGAAATCCTTGACCAAAGACACGCAAATTTAGTAACAGCTTTTTCTTGTGTTGAAACCGATGAAATGCTCACTAACCTTCAATCAAAATATAAACGTCGTGTGAGAAATCATTCAAAAGAAATGGACGATTTTCTCAAAAATGAAGCACTGCAAGAGCAAGAATTGCAGACCAGTAAAACGCATTTGTTGTTAGATGATGACGGCAAAAATATAATAGCCTATATATCGCTATGTGCCGATTCTATAAAACTTGAATTCGATGAACGTGAAGAAGAAAATATACCTTATAGTACAGCACCAGCAATTAAAATTGCGAGATTGGCTGTATCTGTTCAACACAGAGGCGAAGGTTTTGGGAGAGAACTTATAGAATACGCGGCATATATAGCGACAAATGTATCTGAATCTTGTGGAGTAGTATTTTTAACATTAGATTGTTACGAACATCGCAAAGATTTTTACCTCCATATGGGCTTTAAAGAAAATATCGTACAACCAAATACTCGGAAATACGATTCTCCGATAAGTATGCGTATAAATTTGATTGATTTGCAAGAAAGAATTGCTGAACACAATACTAAAAAGCCCCTCGAATAAGAGGAGCTTTTTTTATCTCAAAAATTCCATTCAATGTCAATATTGTCATCGGTTAGAACTATTCGTTTTATAAGGTCTTGGAGGATTCGACGTTTTTGTGATTCGTCGGCAAAGTCCCAAACCTGCGCAGCATTGTGTAGCAATTCTTCAACTAAGTCAAAAGGCGTTGTGATAATTTCTTTGACAGGTTTGAGAGTGGCTTGCAACGCTGTTTTTTCATTGTATAATTTATTAATGTTGTCGCCGAGAAGTTCAGGCGGAATACCATCTATGCGGTACAGTTCCATAAATTTGTTTATTTCCTTGTCGATTTCACGAATACGTTTTTCAATCTCAGCATTTGCTGTATCAATGACAACAGGCTTTTGACGGTTCTTTTCTGCAATCTCAAATGCTGCTTTGGGTGACTGTAACAATTCAAGAACTCGTTGTTCAATGATTGATTCCAATTCAGTTGTTTTCCAATGCCTATTTTTGCAGTTGGGGTCTTTGACCATACTTTTCATTTGTTTTGTTCGTGAATAGCAAGAGTAATATTGATACAATCCTGAATTGCGGCGGTAATATCGCGCACCGCAATGACCGCAAAACAGCATACCTGTCAGCAGATGTTTCGCTTGGAAAGCATTGCTGCCATAAATTTCTTGCCGTTTGGCTCTCATAACCTGAGCCGCTTGAAATTGTTCGTCAGTTACAATAGCGTCGTGTGCATTTTCCACGATGACCTCCCCGTAATGTAGACGACCCGTATAGGTCATATTTCCTAAAATACTTCTGATACTTGTCCAGCTATTGTAGCTGGAATAGCGATTTGTATATCCTGCTTCATGCAATCGGTTGGCAATAGTTTGATATGAAGCACCGCCAAGATACCATTCATATATCTTTTTGACTTGCTCTGCCTCATAAACATTAAGTACGAGTTTACCGTCTTGGTATTCATAACCGATTGGAATAAGTCCAGAACCGTGATGTAGTCCTGCTTTGGCTCGTGCAATTTTTCCCATACGGGTACGCTCTTTGATTTGCTCACGTTCAAGCTGAGCAAAAACGGCAAGTAGACCTATCATTGCTTTACCGAATGGTGATGAGGTGTCGAAGCTCTCTTGCATTGATACAAAGTCTACTTTGTTAGGTAAAAATATTTCCTCAATGAGATAAAGCGTGTCACGCTGAGAGCGTGACAGACGGTCAAGTTTATAGACTAAAACTACATCAAAATTGTCGGTTTCCTTCATTAGTTTTTGAATACCGGGTCTGTTCAGATTTGCGCCGGAATATCCGCCGTCAACATAGATATTTGCAATCACCCACGCCTGAGCCTTGCAATACGCAATCAGGCGTTCTTTTTGTTCTCCGACGGAGTACCCTTCTTGCGCTTGCTCCTGAGTAGATACTCGAATGTAAATAGCTGCCCTTTTCATAGCTTCTTCTTTTCAAGAGCTTTGTCTTCCAGTTTGAAAGCCAAGTTAAGGAGTTCGTTTCTGCTTCGGACATCAAGCATTTCATAAATTTGAGCCAGCGTCAAAGCCTCTGGTGAGAAGTTTTGACCATTTACAACTATACCACCTTGTACATTTGATTGTACGTTTGTCTGTACGACAGAGCCGCTCAAAGTTGACCCAGTTGTTATATTCCCTTCCACGACCGGCACGGTTTGTATGCCACGCAGCAAATAATCGGTACTGACGTGAAAGTATTCTGCAATCTTTATAAGCGTATCTGTGTTTGGATATGCGTTTTCGAGAGTTTCCCATTTGCCTACTGCTGCGCCCCTGATTCCAAGATATTCAGCAAGCTGATTCTGTGTTGCATTTGCGTCACGGCGCAATTTTCTAAGTCTTTCACCGAAGCCTGTCATGTCGTCCACCACCTTTTTTAAGATAAATGTTTTCCGTTTAGTTTATTTTATATCTTTTTATTCAACTTGTCAATAAAAATCTTTTTTAAAAATAATTCAAAAAATACTTGACAAACTCAACAAAAAAGAGTATTATTTAACCATAAAGATTTTATTTCAACTTTATTTAAAAAATACGCAAGGGGGTGAACGAATGAATGTAATGAAAAAGCGAAGGTTGCGAGGTGCAATCCCTACACAACGAGAGGTGGCAAAAGCATTAGGTGTTCAAAGTGCCGCTGTCAGTAAATGGGAAAACGGACTGTCGAAACCGAGAACGTCTATGCTACCTGCCATTGCAAAATTGTATGGTTGCACCGTAGACGAGCTGCTCGATGATGATTCTGATAAAAATGCAGAGGAACAAGATGAATGAAAAACGCTCTTACAGCACTGTTTACAGTAGCTAAAGAACTTGCAGAATTGGCAAAGAGCAGTATGCCGGAACTTAGAGAAGGTGAATTGATAAAGCGTGAATGGCTGACCGACGGCGTATATTACCGAGAGACAGTATTCGACGGTAAAACTTATCAAGCCACATTCGATTTTAGGCAGCGAGTAAGCCGCATAAATGCGGTTTAATAGGCAAATCAATTCATTGAAATAATCTGCTCAATTTGCCTAAATATTTGTGGTTTCCCACGACCGTCTTTCGACGGTTTCGGCTGAGTACCGCTCAGCTCTCATCAGGTGGAAAAGAAGTTTTTTATTTATCTTTATAGTTGAATTATACTCTTTTTTGTTGAGTTTGTCAAGTGTTTTTTAAAATATTTTTTGAAAAAATTTTGATTATCAATCTCCTCAGTCAACTCATCACCAGCTGTGAACAGTAAACAAAACACATCATCATTTTTCATATAGTTATATAAATCTGGCTGATTAGGGGCTATATAGAATATGTGCTTATGCCTATATCCTCTCTAATCCTCTGATTTCATATACTCTATACAATATACTGTTCCTTTGTTACCAAGAACTTACGAAGTAAGTAATAGAGGGACTTAGGGCATGAACAGAAGGGTAAACAATGACTTGAACAGAGCATATTTTCTCAAATCTGCCTAAATTCACCAAATTCTCCAGTTTTAACTGTTGAATTGTTCCCATCAGCCATAAATCCAGTAGTGATAAGGCTTTACGCCGTGAACAATCTGTTTTTGTCAAATTTCCTCTTGACCTCAGACGCTTGGCAAGCTATACTATTCTTGAAATCATTATTTTGTATCTCTTGCCAAGCGTCTTTGTGGTAAGAGTTATTTTTTTTATGCGACACGTGGATATTTTTTGTAAAGGTAATCGAGCATTGTGCCGTCTATGTACATAAATTCGCGAGCTTCACCTTGCGGTGTCATCACTTTCTGCCAAAAGCCGTATTTCGACGTTTTATAACCATACTCATCAGCAAGTTCGCTGAAATCCTCACCACTAAACGTATCACGCTCATTTGGTGTACGCCATTTTAATGCCATCATATCGGCAGGTAAAAAATCAATCAGACAGCCATTCACATCTATCGTTTTCTTCTCGTGGATAAAACCGACGACTTCCGGCAAATCTGTAATGTCAGCACAACCGATTTTTTCAACGGATTGCCTAATACTCAGCACCTCATTTGTATTAAGCCCTGCACCTGTCAATTCTTGCACCGCCATATCCAGCAGTCTGAGTTGCTCACTGTGAGGTACGGCTTTATTCTCCGCAATACGAATGAGCATTTGGGCTTTTTGAAGGCTCGCTTGGATTGATACTTT
>CAJODU010000075.1 GCA_905233325.1 uncultured Selenomonadaceae bacterium | reverse complement strand
TCAATCTGTCCGTACTCGTGAGCCGCAGATTTTCGATAAAGCCCGCAATCTCTGGAGTGATGTCCGCGACCTCAAGAAGAAGGAAGATGCCGCCGCTGCTAAGAAATAATAAAATTCTATAAATATATACAAAAAAACCGCTGACCTTTATGTCTCAACGGTTTTTTTTATATACTCCCCACGAATAAAAGTTATAGATTTTGCGAGAATGATATTGCAATACTATTAAAATTTAGATATAATAAAAATTAAAATTAAAACTTTTCGTTATAGTTTTGGAGGTAATGTGATGAAATCTTTTCCGTTAAGTGCCGAGCAACTCAGAGAGGTTATAGATAAATTCCCGACACCGTTTCATATTTACGATGAGCGCACAATCAAAAACAACCTTCAACGTCTGAAGAAGGCTTTTAGTTGGGTTGAATTTAAAGAGTTCTTTGCTGTCAAGGCAACGCCTACGCCCAAGATTGTCAAAATCTTTGCTGATGACGGTGCCGGTGCCGATTGTTCCTCATTGCCGGAACTTTTGATCGCGCAGAAGGCAGGATTGTCAGGGCAAGATATAATCATGACTTCCAACGACACCCCGCTTGATGAGTTCCAAGAGGCTCTAAAACTCGGTGCAATCATCAATCTTGACGACATCTCACATCTTGATTTTATCAAGAAAAATGCAGGATTGCCTGAGTGTCTGTGCTTTCGTTACAATCCTGCTGACATCTCTAACGAGGGCAATGACATCATCGGCAAGCCGCGTGAGGCTAAATATGGTCTGACTCGCAAGCAGATATTCGAGGCTTACAAAATAGCCCTTGAATCCGGCGTCAAGCATTTCGGTCTCCATACTATGGTGGCGTCGAATGAGCTTTATACCCAGATATTCCTCACCACTGCGGAGATAATGTTCAACCTCGCCATTGAACTCAAGCAGAAGGTCGGCGTTGAGCTTGAGTTCATCAACCTTGGAGGCGGAATCGGTATTCCCTATCGTCCTGAGGATAATCCCGTCGATCTTGAGGCTGTCGGTGAGGGTATTCACAAGCTCTATGATGAAATGCTCATCAAAAATGGTCTTCATCCAATGCTTGCAATGGAATCCGGCAGGGCAATGACAGGCAATGCCGGCTGGCTTGTCTCCACTGTCCGCCACCTCAAGCACACCTACAAGGACTATGTAGGGCTTGACTCCTGCATGGCTGATTTAATGCGTCCCGCGCTCTATGGTGCCTATCATCACATCACAGTTGTCGGCAAGGAGGATCAACCTCATGATCATATTTATGACGTTACCGGCTCACTCTGCGAAAATAACGACAAGTTTGCCATTGATAGAAATTTGCCTGAAGTTGAGGTCGGTGATATTTTGATTATCCATGACACCGGCGCACACGGTCACGCAATGGGTTTCAACTACAACGGCAAGTTGAGGCATGCTGAATTGCTGATTCGTGAAAGCGGTGAGATTGAGATGATCCGCCGCGCTGAAACTATTGACGACTACTTTGCAACGTTAATATGATTTTTTTAGAATATCCCTTTGACGAAAGACTTCATACATCAGCACTGCAGCGGCAACAGAGGCGTTGAGGGAATTAATCTTCCCAACCATCGGAATCCTAATCAAAAAATCGCAATTCTCCTTAGTGAGGCGGCGCATACCTTTGCCTTCATTGCCTATTATAAGGACTATAGGTTCACTGAAATCAATATAATTTATTTCATCAAAAAGATCGATGTCATCAACATCACTGCCAATTATAGTGAAGTTGAGTTCTTTTAACTGTTTGAGAGTCTGAACGACGTTATTGATCTGTGCAACTTTGACATATTCAACGGCACCTGCGGAGGTCTTGGCGACGGTTGAATTGAGTGAGACGCTGCGACGTTTAGGTATCAATACGCCATGAACACCAACGGCGTCGGCAGTCCTCAAGATTGCACCGAAGTTGTGAGGATCCTCCAATTCATCAAGCAGAAGTATAAACGGCGGCTCCTTCCTGTCCCAGGCGACTTGCAGTATCTCTTCAAGCGTGGAATATTCAACAGGTGCAGAGTAGGCAACTACACCTTGATGACGCTGATTTTCGGCAATCTTGTCAAGTCTGTCGCGTGATACTGATTCAAAAATAATCTGTCGTTCCTTGGCAAGGGTAATGAGTTTTTGAATTGAACCGTCGCGGCTGCCTTCAGCTATCAGCAGACGATTGATACTTCTTCCAGCCTTTAGTGCCTCTGTGACGGCGTTTCTGCCAATTATTATATCTTTTTCCAAAATTTCACCATCAATTTGATTTAAATTTTTTATTATATTTATTCGTTTCTTCACAAAGTTAAAATTTCCTGCACTAAAAAAAGACTTGATTTTTTTCCTGACCTTTGATAGAATATATATAAAGATTTTTGCGGTTGTAGCTCAGTTGGATAGAGCAACTGCCTCCTAAGCAGTAGGTCGCGCGTTCGAATCGCGCCAATCGCACCATTTTTTTATAATAATTGTAAACAAAAATACTCCGAAATGATTCGGAATACAGTTTTGAAATGTATGAGCAATGATTATTCCAGTAAGAAAACTCACATGGAAAATATCCCAAAGAATCCGATACTTTTGCGGGTTCTTTTAGTTTATTCAAATTAAAAACGCCTCACTGCAATAATGAGACGGCACCAAAATGATTGAATACAAAAGTATCAACCACAACAAAATCTCCATCCCCATCACTCGCAGGTCAAACGGCGATCGTCAATCAGGCAATTCTCCTGGCTCCAGGTCATAGCTATCTGCGCCTTCTCAGATTTTTTAAATCCAATGACATACTTGCAGAATCACTCGCTGATACAGTGGCGGGACCGCGCTGGCATTTAACCAACTTCCTTATTAAGTCTGTCGACACCTGATCCAATCAATATTAAATTTTCAAACGAAAAACGATCAATATTAAGATCGGTATTATCTTAACAAATTATATGAAAAAAGTCAATAAAAAATAGATATTTTTCACGAAGATTAATTTTATTTATTCGCATATCATATTATTTTCATATATTTGTGATATTCTCTTATCGAGTATGAGGAGGTGAAGTTTATGCTCGATAAAGTACTTAGATTTCTTATTACATTGATATGTGCCATCGTTGGAGGCGCATTATTAAAACTTGCCAGCCCGATGTTGGCAATGTTTATCAGTGTGGAATTTTTTAATGTAGATATTGAGATTTTTCAGATTACACTTGCAAGTCTCATTTGTATTTTGACGGGTGCACTGCTTGGCGGGCTCGGCGGCTGGTTTGTATCTCCGTTTCTGATTGGCAGACTCAGCAAGTTTACGGTATTCGTAGAAAAGCAGCTTGGTAAAATGCCGATTCACGATGTTATTGCCGGTGCAGTTGGGCTTGCCATAGGACTTATTATTGCTAATTTATTGAGTTATTCCTTCGCTAAAATCCCGGTAGTCGGTGATTATATTCCGGTGATTTTCAGCTTAGTTCTCGGTTATCTCGGAATCCATATTACAATCAAAAAGCGCAAGGAATTGACGGGCAGTTTTGAATTTATACCGCGTATGCTCAAGGAAGTTTTGCGCAGTCGTGAAGTTCAACAGACTGAAACAAAAGAGGAGCCTAAACAAAACAAGGTTTCCGTTGAAAGACCCAAGACTTACAAGAAGGACAAGAAAGATAGCAAGACTGAAGTCAAGAATACTGTTGCCGAAAGTCAAAATCAAAATCAAAATCAAGAGCAAATGCAAAATCAAAACCAAGAGCAAAATCAAAATCAGACACCGAGTCCGGCAGCAACTTCTGAGGAAAAGGATAAAAATTACAAATTGCTTGATACCAACGTCATTATTGATGGTCGTATTGCCGATATATGCAAGACCGGCTTTCTTGAGGGTACTCTCTTGATTCCTGTTTTCGTCTTGGAGGAATTGCAGCACATTGCCGATTCTCCTGACGCTCTGAGGAGGGTTAGAGGACGTCGCGGTCTTGATGTTCTGAAACAAATTCAAGATGAGTCAGCCAAACTCAAAGTTGAGGTCATGAATATTGATTTTGACGATATTCAAGAGGTTGATTCCAAACTTGTGAGACTTGCCCAAAAAGTCAAGGGTAAGATAATTACCAATGATTTCAATCTTAATAAAGTGGCACAGCTCCGCGGCGTTGAGGTTCTGAATATGAACGACTTGTCAAATGCAGTTAAGCCTGTTGTAATTCCAGGTGAGACGATGAAGGTGCAGGTTGTCAGAGACGGCAAGGAACCGGGGCAGGGTGTCGCCTATCTTGAAGATGGGACTATGATAGTCATTGAAAATGGTCATCGTTATTTAAGCCGCACTATATCGGTTGAGGTCACATCAGCACTTCAGACCTCTGCCGGTCGAATGATATTCGCAAAACCGCGCTAATGTAATAGAGGTGAATTATAAATGGCAATGCCGAACGATTCGGGGCATAAAAAAATGGCATCAAAATTATTGTCAATAGCAGAAGAGGCAGCAGCAAAAATCGCAGCTCAAAGAGCATCGCTGACGAAAAAAAAAGTAGAGTTAATTGCCATAGGATCGTCAACCGGCGGTACAGAGGCACTCTCAAAAGTTCTGCCAAAATTACAGCCGCCTTTGCCGCCCGTCTTAATAGTTCAACATATACCTGAAGGATTTTCCAAGTTGTTTGCTGATCGAATGAATAAAGAATGTGCTTTAAATGTCAAAGAGGCGGCAAATGAAGATATAGTTAAGCCAAATTCCATTTATATTGCTCCGGGCGGTCTGCATATGTCAATTACCAAAAACGGCAATGTGACTAAAATAAATTGCCATATGGGGCCTAAGTTGCATGGCTGTCGTCCGGCAGTTGATGTTCTTTTTCATTCGATTGCACGTTACTACACCGGCGGCAGTGCAATGGCGGTTATTTTGACGGGTATCGGTCACGACGGTGCAAAGGGTATGCTTGAAATGAAACAACAAGGATCTCCAACGATAGGGCAAGATGAGGCGACTTCTGTCGTCTATGGTATGCCTAAAGCTGCCTTTGAGTTGGGCGTCGTTGACAAGCAATTCCCATTGGATATGATTGCCGCTGCGATTATGAATAGGGTCAAAAGTAATGAATATCTTTAATGCTGACTTGAGGGGTGAACAAAATGGCATCTGAACAGCTTGCAAACAGTACTGATATTAAAGAGTTGATCGAGAGTTATAATGCGCCTAAAGAAAAAATGCGCCATGTGCAGGAAATTGACGCACGTTACAAACTCCGCCTCAATCAGTATAAAGAGCTCAATATCAGTCGTTCGGACAATCGAGATCAGCGTTTGATGATCTACACTGAAATAAAAACTCTTGGCTGGGTACTCGGCAAGAAAGACAAGGCGATAATCAAAGATATAACCGACGCATCAAAGATGGTGAGTCCGCTCGGATTATGAAATCAAATTCAGATAATAAGAAAGAATCTGCTTCTATCCGTCTGATGAAATTACTTGAGATGATGGAGAAACAGAAATGGAACCCTTACAATTTAGATAAATATTTCGCTGCGGCGACATTTTTTTTAGTGCTTTCGTTAATGGTGTGCTACTTTCAAATAGGTTTCAGTCACATTGAAGAGGGGAACGGCTATCACAAGGAAATCCTGCCGAGTGAGTCCCTGTCCTACATAAAAGACGGACAACTTATTCCTCTGCCTGATGGTGCCTATCCTGTTGCCATGCCCTCGCAAGATTCTTTCATTGAGATCAATGGCGAAAAAATATTTCCTCTGCTCCTGGTGTTTGTTCCGAAGTCTGATACTAAAGCGGCTGATATTGAAGATTTTGTATTATACCCGATAAATATTGCAGATGATTCACTTCTGCCACGCCGCGGCAGGACGCTGCCTTTGCATATACTCTTTGGATTTACAAGCGATCACGCAGAAAATACGCTACTCTACGCGGAGAAAGGTAACGATACCGCTGCTGAGGATTATAAGCGCAAAGCCTTTTACTATCTCGTCGTCAAAGACGGCTTCGGCAAGATGGAACGCGGCTACATGAATGTCGAAAATGCAGGAGAAAATTTTAAATTTTATCGAGATGTTGATCATTTCAAGGAAGAGTTATTCACGATTTACAAAATTACAAATGTTGTAAATAATGAGTGAAATTTTCAATCCGAAAATAAAAATTAAAATTTATTTTATATTTGAAGGATAATTGATTCTTTTGTCGAAACATACAAAAATGAGAGGAGGCTGAGTTGTGTCTGATTGTATTTTTTGTAAGATTGCAAGCAAAGAGGCAAAATCCACTATCGTCTATGAAGATGATATGGTTATTGCCATTCGTGATCTTGATCCCAAGGCACCTGAACATATTCTCATCATTCCCAAAAAGCATATTGCAAGTATAAATGATTTCAAAACGGAAGATAAAGACCTTGCAGCACATATTTTGGTTGATGTAGTGCCTAAAATAGCAAATGATCTCAAAATTGCCGAGAGCGGTTATCGCGTTGTAATCAATACCGGTGACGAAGGTGGGCAGACTGTCCATCATTTGCATGTCCATCTTTTAGGTGGCAGGAGCATGACTTGGCCGCCGGGTTAATTCATTTTTAGCTGTTAATTTGATTTTTAAGGTATAAAAGGCATTAATTTAAAGTTGATGTCAAAATACGATAAGGTTATAGCATCAAGCGGGAGGAGGGTAGAACCATGGCTAATGAAGTTAAAGTTGGTAAAAATGAATCCATCGACAGTGCTCTCCGCCGCTTCAAACGTACGTGCCAAAAAGCCGGCACACTCGCAGAAGTAAGAAAACGTGAACATTACGAAAAACCAAGTGTCCGCCGTAAGAAAAAATCCGAGGCGGCTCGTAAGCGCAAGTTCCGTTAATTTTTGATCTCGGATTCAAATTGCCGCTGCCTTTCGTTGATTGGCGGCGGCTTTTTAATTCAGGAAGGATAGATTTGATGAGTTATAACGATCTCATAGATAATGATTTTTCGGAATATGAAGAGTATGAAATTGAGAATGAGGCATATGATGATTTACGTTCAAGTTCCATTGAAAAGATTTTTAAAGGATTAAATCCCAAGCAAGGAATGTCTGAAAGGTCCATTGTTGATTATGGCAGGAGCGGGCAGCGGAAAAACTCGCGTGTTGACTTGCCGCATTGCTAACCTTTTAGCTCATGGCGTTGATCCTCGACAAATTTTGGCAATAACTTTCACCAACAAAGCCGCAAATGAGATGAAAAGCCGTGCGGAAAGAATGATCGGCGAAACGGCGAAATACGTTTGGTTAAGTACCTTTCATTCATTCTGTGCAAAAATCCTCAGAATAGAGGCTGAATCCGTAGAGGGCTACAAAAGAAATTTTGTCATTTACAGCACAAGTGACATTAAAACAATTATTCGCGAATGTATAAAAGAGCTTGAATTAGATGAAAAAAAGTTCACTGAAAATTCCGTTATGTCACGAATCTCAGCGGCTAAAAATAACCTCAAGGATTCAAAAAAATACAGGGAAGAATTTTTTAATAACTCTGAATATGAAAAGCAAATTTCAAAGGTTTATGATCTCTATGAAAAGCGTCTACTTTCACTGAATGCTATGGATTTTGACGATTTGCTCATGCTTACGGTACGCCTTTTCACTAAACACAGGGATGTTCTTAAAAAATATCAAAAAAAATTCCACTATATATTGATTGATGAGTATCAGGACACCAACGAGGCACAGTATCAGATTATGAAACTGTTAGCTGCCAAATATAAAGAAGTATGCGTTGTAGGTGATGCAGATCAATCAATCTATGGCTGGCGCGGTGCCGATATGCGAAACATACTCAACTTTGAAAGAGACTATCCAGGTGCAACGGTGATTAAACTTGAGCAGAATTATCGCTCAACTAAATTAATACTTGAAGCTGCCAATGCTGTCATTAAAAATAATAAATTCCGCAAACCAAAAGAACTTTGGACTGAAAACGGCGCAGGTGAAAAAATAACCGTATTTAAGGCATTGACGGGCTATTATGAAGCCTCAAATATAGTTAGTGAAATTATTAATCTCAAAAGAAAAGGCTTTTCTTATAATGAGATTGCCCTGCTCTACAGAGTCAATGCTCAATCTCGAATACTTGAAGAAGGCTTTGTGAAGGCGGGAATTCCCTATATTATAATCGGCGGCTTGAAATTCTATGATCGCTTGGAAATAAAGAATATTCTTGCATATCTCCGTTTAATTTACAATCCTCAAGATGATATGAGTTTCAGACGCATTATCAATGTACCACGACGCAGTATAGGTCTTACAACTGTAGCAAAATTGCAGGATTTTGCAGCGAATCATGATGTTTCTATTTTTGAAGTGGTCAGCAATGCCTGGCTTTTGAATCAGGTTGATGTCCAGCAAAAAACCAGACAAAATCTCAGAATGTTTGCCGAAATGATTATTCAAATGAGTGAAAAACAAAATACGCTTTCTGTTGATAAATTGATTGAATATATACTAAAAACTTCCGGATATATGGAAGAATTGCAAATTGATACAAAACCTGAGACCGAATCAAGAAAAGAGAACCTGCAAGAATTTGTCAATGTTGCTAAAGAATTTGTGTTCAAGAATCCCCAAGAGGCAACTCTTGACGGCTTTTTGAATCATATTTCCTTGATTACCGATATTGACACACTTGAAGGAAATGATGATCGAGTATCATTGATGACGGTTCATTCCGCCAAGGGTTTAGAGTTTCCGATTGTTTTCATAACCGGCATGGAAGAAGGGCTCTTTCCACATTCAAGAGCATTGTTTGATGAGGCGCAGCTTGAAGAGGAGCGTCGTGCCTGCTATGTTGCTATTACCAGAGCGCAAAAGAAACTCTATATTACTTTTGCCGACAGTCGTGCCAGCTTTAATGGTGATACACACCACTCTTTACCTTCCAGATTTTTGAAAGAAATTCCACGCGAATACCGTGAGCTCCATATGCAAAAAAAAGCAACACAAGGTTCAATACCGAAATTTGAAAAAATCGATTCCGACTCATCGTCTCCAAAAATTGAAATTTCAACCAGAGTCAGTCCAAAAATTCAGGCTAAGGCGACGGTTTTGAGTATGTATCCAAAAAAGGCAAGTTCAAATACAAAAGAGCAAATTGGTATCAACCTTCGCAAAGATTGGCAGATTGGCGACATAGTAAATCACAAGAAGTGGGGAGACGGCACAGTCCTTGAGGTTATAGGTCATGGTACCGATAGAAAGCTCAAAATCCATTTTTTTGACGACGATATAGGAACAAAGACGCTCTCTTTAGAGTTTGCTCCGATTAGAAAAAAAGTCAAAGAATGACAGCAGGATAAAAGAAATTCCAATATATCAAAAATCACAGAATCGCGCTTGACAGGTAATATTTCAAATAATATAATTATTTAGAGTATTTGTTGTATTAGCAATGTCAGGAAGGGCGGCGATGAATATGAATTTTATAAGGCACCGATTAGGTTTTATCTTCGGATTATTCCTGGTCGGTCTTTTGTTTACAGGCTGCGACGGTGACAAAAGTGACAAAATTGTCTATCTCAACTTCGACGGCACAGATAAATTTGGCGGAATGTTAATCAGAGATGAAATTCTCAAAGGTGCCGAAAGCAAGGGATTGAAAATTGACTACTTCGACGCCAAAGGTGACAGCAACACGCAGATTGATCAGATGAAAGACGCCCTTGACGCCAATCCCCAAGCTATAGTCCTTCTTGCCATTGATGGTGACGGTATCATACCTTTTATTGATCGTGCCAATGAGCTGGGGATCCCTATTGTTACCGTTAATCGTGATTCCAACGGCGGTGACAGAATCAGAGTCTTTTCTGATGAGTATGAGGCGGGTAAGCTCCAGGCTGATTATATGATGAAGACTCTTCCTCAAGGTGCCAACATCGTCTACCTTGAAGGTACAAGCAGTCTTAAACTTTCGATTGCTCGTTGGGAGGGTTTTAGTAAGGAATTGCTGGCAAAGAGGCCTGATGTACATATTTTGGATATGCAGGACGGCAAATTCAGCAAGGCAGAGGCAATGAAGATAATGTCGCTGTGGCTCTCCTGCTACCCTAAGATTGATGCAGTTGTTTGCGGGAATGATCAAATGGCCTTCGGTGCAATAGCCGCCCTAAAAGCCGCCAACCGTCTGACAGGCTGCCAAGTCTCCGGCATTGACGCCGTTGATGAGGCCTTGAAGGCAGTTGAGAGTGGTGACATGATCCAAACAGTCAAGCAGGACGGCGTTCAACAAGCGGCAGGTGTTGTCACTGTCCTTGAGCAAATCAGCAAGGGCGGCAAGCCCTCTGATATACAGGTGCCATTTACCTCAATCACAAAGGAGAATTTGACACAATTCAAGAAGTAGAATATTAGCAGCTGGTTTAAGTATTTAGGAAGGACGATCATTATGAACGGATTGAAGAAAATCTCAAGTTTGCTCATTGCAATGCTGTTGGCAGTCACTCTTGCGGCAGGCTGCGGCGGCAGCGGGGGAGGTGGCGGTGGCATTGCCTATCTAAATTTTGACGACAGTGATGTTTTTGTCAATATAATAAAGACAGAATTTGAAAAAGGTGCGTCAAGTAAGGGATTAAATGTAGAATACTTCGACGCTAAAGGTGATATAAATCTTCAGATTGATCAGATGAAGGAAGTTTTGGCAGGAGATTATAAGGCTATAGTCCTGATCGCCGCAGATGGGAAACTTATTGTTCCTACGGTTGAACAAGCAAATGAGGCAGGTATAACCGTAATAACAATCAACCGTTCCATAGCCGGCGGTGAACATGTGGACGTATTCTCCGACGAGGCTGAGGCGGGGAAGATGCAAGCAGAATACCTCGCCAAAACTCTCCCGCAAGGTGCAAATATAGTCTATCTTGAAGGTGAAGGCAACCAAAAGAATGCTATTCAGCGTTGGGAAGGTTTTAGTAAGGATATTGCGTCAAAGAGACCTGATGTCAAGATACTTGATATGCAAAGTGCCAACTGGAGCAGGGTCGAGGCTATGAAAATTATGGTACAATGGCTCAGTTTATTCCCTAAGATTGACGGCGTTGTATGTGGCAATGATCAGATGGCATTGGGTGCATTGGCTGCTTTAAAAGCAACTAATCGTCTGCAAGGCTGCCAAGTCACCGGCGTTGACGCAGTTGACGATGCGTTGAAGGCAGTTGCGGCAGGTGAAATGGTGCAGACTATCAAGCAGGACGCCGCCAAGCAAGGTGCGGGTGCCGTTGAACTTGCAGAGCAAGCCTTAAAGGGGCAGAAACCGTCTAATGTCAATGTCCCATTCGTTTCGATCACCAAAGAGAATTTATCACAATTTAAAAAGTGAGGTGCGCGTCTAATGTTGGAGAATTTGTCCGTTAAATTCAAAGTTATGTTCCTTGCCATCGTTATGATTATCATAACCTGCATTGTTGCCGGTATAGGTATTTACTTCAACAGCAATGCTAAAGATTCCATTGATGAGATGTATCAATCCAACCTGATGGCGACGCAGTTCATTAATGATGCCAACAGCAACTTCCGTCTGCTTGACGGTGATATTACCTACATTTTGATAGGTGGCAGCAGTATTGATCGCGGCGTTCTTCATGATGATATTCTTGAGAGACTCAGCAGAATCAACAGCGACGCGGAAAAGCTCAAAGATATAGTCCGCAATGAGGACTCCAAGCAAGCCATTGATTCCCTTATATCTCATTTAAGTGAGGCAACCGCCGCCGTCAACGCCACAAAGGCACTCGGCAATTCACCCGAAGACAGAATCAAAATCTACAAAAATCTTATGCTGACGAAACCCATTGCCAACGATCTCGACGCTATCACTCCGCAGAATGTCTATCAAGGCAAGGTATTATTTGAGGCTAACAATCAAAGATATGACCTTTCTGTCAAGATATTTGCCGCAATCATAATCTTAGGTCTTGTGTTCGGTATCGCGGCGGCGATTATCATTGCCCGCGGTATATCCAATCCGCTTGCAGGTGCGGTTGAGGCTCTCAGTACGGTTGCTAAAGGCGATCTCACTGAAGAAGTGCCGCCTGAACTCTTGCAGCGCGGCGACGAAATAGGCACAGTGGCGGTTGCTCTTTCCAAAATGCAGACAGGCTTGAGGGATATTTTGAAAAGTGTCCGCGAAGAGGCTCAAAACAGCGTAACCATGGCGGAGACTGTCCAAGAGCTCATCAAAAAACTGGACGAGCATACGCAGGATATGTCTGCTGTAACTGAGGAGATGGCAGCAAGCACCGAAGAGACCGCCGCAACAACCTCCAACATGCAGAACCTCAGCGACAGTGTCAACGAAGAAATCAAGAATACCTCCGATGAGGCCAAAGACAGCGAAGCCTATTCCAACGAGATTGACGACCGTGCTGCCCGACTTGAGGAGAATACCAACAAATCTATCAAGCTGAGTGAGGAACTATACGAACAGGCAAAAGTTTCACTTGAGAAGGCTATTAAATCCGCACAGGTAGTCAGTGATATTGAGCGTTTCACCGGTGAGATAGTCAACATCGCCGACCAGACCAACCTCCTCGCTCTCAACGCCGCCATTGAGGCAGCCCGTGCCGGCGAGCATGGCCGCGGTTTTGCCGTCGTTGCTGATGAAGTCCGCAAGCTCGCTGAACAGACCGCCGGCTCTGCAGGTAACATCAAGACCCTCACCGAGCAGGTTGTCGCCTCGGTCAATGAGCTCTCGAAGGGTGCTGATGAGATCCTTCAATTCATCAACAACACAGTCATGAAAGACTATCAAGATATGGGTGAGACCGCCGAGCAGTACAAGAAAGATGCGGAATATGTCAAAGAATGGGCAAGACAAAGCAATAAGCGTGCGACTAATCTCATGCAATCCATTCAGACAATGACGAGAGCTATGGAGGATATCGGCAAAGCTACTCATGAAGGTGCCCTCGGTAATACCAGCATAGCCGAAAAGGTTTCAATGATGGCAGAAAATGCTCACGAAATCAGTGAGAAGATGAACGAGACCGAGTCAAGTGCAAGACGTCTCATGGAACAGGTTGACAGATTCAAGATTTAATAATGTGAATTTGACGGTGAGCAAGTAACCTGTAGTGGTGGTGCTGTTCACCCTATAGAAGGAGTAATGATTAATGTTGAACAAGAACGTTACAGCCATAATGTTGACGGTATTCATTGTGCTGGCGATGATTACCTCAACAGAGGCGGCAACTAAAGTCAAATTCGACAAGAAAAAGTTGGCGGCAATCGAACTCATTGACGCCAAGCCTAAACTTGAACCGCTTGTATTGAACAAAGTCTCACCGGAGAAAATAACCATTTTGGGACCGGCAGAGGCAACACAAGCACAAATGCTCAGATACCTGTTGAAACGCAATCCTAAGCCTTTGCTGAATTGCACGCCCAAGCAGATTATTCAAATCTACTACGAAGAGGCTGACCGTGAGGGGATTCGTCCCGATGTAGCCCTCTGTCAGGCTTTCAAGGAGACCGGTTTCTTCGGTTATGGCGGTGATGTTAGTCCCTCGCAGAATAACTACTGCGGACTTGGTGCAACCGGCAACAAGGTGCCCGGACATACCTTTGAATCGCCGCAGGTAGGTGCCCGTGCTCATATTCAGCATCTTCTTGCCTATACCTCACCTCGTCCGCCTAAACTCGCAATCGTTGATCCTCGCTATGATCACCTCAAAAACAACAGACCGGAAGTATTCGGCAAGACCAAGTATTGGGTCAATCTCAACGGTATTTGGGCAGTCCCCGGTAAAACTTACGGACAGGATATTATCAAATATTGGCAGCAAGCACAGATGCCTGACGGTTCCGCTGAATCCCTCGCCGCTGCTAACCGCAATCTCAAACTCAACGCCCCGACGGCTGATATGTTCGTCTATCGCGGCCTTGTCTACTTCGCCCGCGGTGAGGCAGGCTCGGACAACGACTATTACAACGCCATTGATGATTTTGAGTCCGCCGTCCTCTTGAAACCTGATTCTGCCGACGCCCTTTACAACCTTGCCGTCACTTATGAGACACTCGGCAAAAGCAAGGATGCCATTGAGACTTATGACAAGCTGCTCGCTATCGACGATCAATTCACTCAAGCCTTCTACAATCGCGGTCATCTCAAACTTCTCAATGGTGACTACGAAAATGCTATAGCTGACTTCAGAAGTGTACTGGAACTTGAGGCCGTAACTGCCGACGCTCACAATGAAATAGCCATTGCCCACTTCAAGCAGAATATGTACCAAGAGGCTTATGCGGATATACAGAAAGCCCACGAAGTCAACAGCACAAATAACTTGCCAACAAGAAGGCTATTGAATCCTGCATAAAGACCAAGAAGTAAGATATCAATAAGGTGAACCATATGACTCAAATGCAATGCAAATATCCTATTCGTTTCTTATATGGCGGCGAAACCGGCAGTTTCTCTAAAAAATTATTCGGCAATCTGTCTTTCTTCGAGTCTAAATATGCAACGAAAAGCCCCATTCTCGGTGAAACCGGCATACCTGATGTTTTGTTAGACTTTAATGATGGACTTCGACTGCAAATTCCAAAGGGTAATTGGCATGTCAAAATCAGCGATTATTCCAGCAATTTTGTCTTTATGGACGAAGATATTTTAACGGGAGCCACTTTGATTTCCGTTGAAAAGTTTTTTGTACATTGGGAGATAACATTGGCTTTAAATGGCGTGATATGTTTTTATCATCGTTTTGATCCTACTGAACAGCATGTCCATTTTATGTTTCCAAATAGTGCTATGGGTGATAATATAATCTTATTTCCATATATGAGAGCATTTAAAAATTTTTACAACTGTCAAGTATCCTGTACTGTTCCGAAATATATGCAAGATATTATAAAACTCTATTATACTGATATAAAACTCAGTGACGATATTTCAGACGAAAATTATGCTACTTACTATATGGTTGGTCAAAATTTTAACGAGCCTATCACTTCAACAGAAAATATAAGAGCCATTCCTTTAAAAAAATTTGGACATTCGATTTTAGGCTGGCATATAAAAATTGATGAAAAAGTTATTTTTCACCCTACAAAAGAGCGTCAAATAAAAGAGCCTTACGTTTGTATTGCAGTTCAGGCTTCCGGCACTCCCAAAACTTGGTTAAATCCCAACGGCTGGAATTTCGTTGTCAAGTATCTCAAGGAACTCGGATACAGGGTGCTTTGCATTGATAAAGAAAATGAGGCTGCAAATTATGGAAATGTTGTTAAAGTGCCGGAGGGTGCTGAAGATTTCACGGGCGACATTCCCTTGATAGAGAGAATAAATCTCTTGGCTTATGCTGATTTTTTCATAGGTCTAAGCAGCGGACTTGCTTGGTTGGCTTGGTCAACAAATACTCCTGTCATAATGATTAGCGGCATTACTAAGCCTTGGCATGAATTTAAAACACCTTACAGAATTTATAATAACCTTGTTTGTAATGGTTGTTTTAATGATATGCGTTATAATTACAAAGAGATATTTTACTGTCCGAGATATAAAGAGACAGACCAAATTTATGAATGTTCTAAGAAAATATCTGCACAACAGGTGATCGATGCAATAGACAGATTGATCGCTGACGTAAAAAATAATCTAAAGAGATAAAAAAATACTCAAAAATTAATAGCCGACTTTAAATATATACACAAGTGAAATACTTGTTTTTTTTTTCAATTAATGGTAAACTTGAAAGAAAAATGAAATAATTTTTTGGAGGAATTATGCCTAAATTTACATTTAATGATATAGTCACCGACAGCCGCAAAATCACCGAGGGATCATTATTCATTGCGTTGAAGGGTGAGAACTTCAACGGCGAGGATTTTGCCATTGAGGCTGTCAAGAAGGGTGCTGCCGGTGTGGTTGTCAGTGTTGACTGTCCAAAAGACAAGCTGCCAACTAACGGGCTTGTGCTGAAGGTTGAGGACACTCTTGCAGCGTATCAGAGTTTCGCTCGTCTTTGGCGTGAGAAGTTTAATATTCCTGTGGTTGCGATTACAGGTTCCAACGGCAAGACCACCACCAAAGACCTCACCGCCGCCGCCCTCAGCAGACTTGGTGCCGTTCAAAAGACCTCAAAAAACTTCAATAATGAGATTGGTGTCCCACTTACACTTTTGGGACTTAACGAATCTCACAAGGCTGCGGTTGTTGAGATAGGTATGCGCGGCTTTCACCAGATTGACGCTCTCGCTGAGATTGTCAAGCCGACTATGGGTATTGTCATCAACGTCACTGAGACCCATATTGAATTGCTCGGCTCTATCGAAAACATTGCCCTTGCCAAGTCGGAGCTTGTCACTTCAATCAAAAGCGGCGGAATTGTCATTCTCAATGCTGATGATCCCAACGTCCTCGCGATGAAGGACAAGGCGGCTGCGGGTGTCAAAGTGCTGACTTTCGGTATCGATCATGAGGCTGATCTGCAAGCCTTTGATATTGAAAACGATTCGACAGCGACTACCTTCAAAGTGCGTGGTATCGCTGATTATACCTTCAAAATTAACCTGCTCGGCAAGCACAACGTCCTTGATTCCTTGGCTGCCATTTGTGCCGCTCTTGAGTCCGGCTTGAGCTGTGAGGATATTCAGGCGGGTTTTGACGAGCTTGAGACTACTGCGATGAGGTTCCAGGTCACTGAAAGAGACGGCTTGACGATTATCAACGATGCCTATAATGCCGCTCCCGCCTCGATGAGAGTTTCAATCAAGACCACCGCCGAATTGGCGAAAGGCCGCAAGATCGCCGTTCTTGGTGATATGCTGGAACTCGGCCACATTGCTGAAGAGGCTCACAGAGAGGTTGGCCGTGAGGTGGCTAATGCTGACTTTGACTTCCTGCTCACCTTCGGCACTCTTGCAAGATTCATTGCAGACGGTGCCAGAGGTGCAGGACTTGAGGCTGAAAGGGTTATGAGTTTCGATACACACGAAGAGACCGCCGAGGCTCTCAAAAAGATTATTCAATCGGGTGATACTGTACTCTTTAAAGCCTCACGCGGTATGAAACTTGAAAAAATAATTGAATTGGCAATTCAAAATTAAATCCTAACTATTAAACCAGATTGGAGATGGTTCCATGGAAGATCGCTTTGGCAAATATGGCGGTCAATTTGTCCCTGAAATAGTTATGCCTGCATTGAAAGAAACTGAAAAGGCTTATGAAGAAGCCCGCGAAGATCGCGAGTTCCAAAATGAATTTAAATTCTACCTCAAAA
>CAJODU010000074.1:7367-7885 GCA_905233325.1 uncultured Selenomonadaceae bacterium | reverse complement strand
ATCGGCAGCAATGACAGTGTCCATTCTTACGCCTTCTATGGCGGCTCAGGTAATAATACAATCCTCAGCGGACGCGGTGACGACACAATGTACGGCTACACCGGAACGGGCAAGACCGGCAGTACGAGCTTTATGTACTTCGACTGCCAGGGCAAAGATATCATTAAAGACTTCAACTTCGGTACCGGCGATACCGCAGACAGAGTGTGGGCGTCAAATGGTATTCAGAAAATCAAAGTGCTTGATGATAGCATTGAGGTCTATTCCAACGGCCTCTATAAGAATCGCGACACCGACTGCCTCACCGTTGAGGGTGCGAAGAATGAGATAATGAAGGTCACCGACGGCGACAGGGACGTAATCTTGGAGCTTGGCAATGACTTGAAGTACAATGCGGCGGTGGATATTTACGGTGATGTCGACCACGCCAACAATAAGATCACGATAGGCAGCGACGTCACGGAGGCGGTGAGTCTGGTGCTTGCCGACAATGAGGTCACGAAGTATTGGAATGTCAC
>CAJODU010000074.1:0-7347 GCA_905233325.1 uncultured Selenomonadaceae bacterium | reverse complement strand
ACCCTTATCGGTGCGACGCGGCACTTTGAGAAGGGTGAGCTCGTTGAAGGTGCTGATTGTGAGCTCCGCGGCGGCTCCGGCAGGAATACTCTCTGGGGCGGAATCGGTAACGACACCCTTTACGGTGGAGACGGTCAAAATACCTTCTTCTACTTCGCAGAGGGCGATGGTGATGATGTGATTCGCAATGCCCACAGCGGAGATATAATCCAGATAGTCGGCAAACTTGAGGATATAGACTTGGATAGCCTCAACAATGTCAATGCGGCAGGTTTCACGCTGAAGATGAACAGCGGCGGCAGTCTGAAGGTCTCCGGCACCGACCTTGATGAGCTGACACTCAAGATCGGTGACACCCGCTGGAAACTCAACAGTGACGGTACTGCCTTCACTAGGAAGAGTTAATCAACCATCAGAAAAAAGAAACAGTATAATCGGATAGTTAATCGAGGTTGTGAAAAGTAAGATTTTATTTGCTTGCTTTTTGCGGCCTCTTTCGTTATAATAACCATAACTAACCCTACAGCAAGCAGCAATACAAAATAAAGTGAGGCGAACGCAGTGGCAAGCAAAAGTAATACCGACAGATATGCACGCATTAACGGCACTTCTGAAAATGACAATATCTACAACCTCGGCGCATACAGCACAATAAACACCGGCGACGGCGATGACACTATAGATAATCTTGCAGTTGGAGTAAAAATCAATGCAGGCGACGGCAACGACGGAATATATAATAAAGGATTGACTAAGGTTACCATTGAAGCGGGTGCCGGTGACGATGAGCTCAACAACTATCGCTCTTCCTATACTATCCTCAGGGGCGACACCGGCGACGACTATATCAACAGTGTTGGTGGCAACTACGTCACTATAGAGGGCGGCGACGGCTCAGATACCATTGTCGCCGCCAGTCACAAGTCCTCTATCAACGGTGACGAAGGCGATGATATTATTTATCTCACCGGCTCTGCAAATACCGTCAGAGGCGGTGCCGGTGATGATACGATGATAGGTAGCCGCTATACTGACACTTTCCTTTATGCCGACGGCGACGGCAACGATGTCATTACCGACTATGGCAACAGCGACCGCATTAAAATCGTCTCCGGCGAAATGTCCAACGCCTCTGTAGACGGCACGGATTTCATTATCTTTGTCGGCAACGGCAGTCTGACTATTCAGGACGCTCTTGATAAAAAAATCAAGCTCATTGATGATTATCAAAATGTAACTTATCTGAATCCCCTTGCATATGCCGAGAGCAGTATCAACGAGGGAACTATCACGGGCAGCGACTCAAACGACAGCATTGATAACGGCAATAAACCCGGTGCTTACAACTTCGGCAACAATGCCGTAATTCAGGCCTTGGGCGGCAATGACAAAATCACCAGCAAGGGAACGAATGTCTATATTGACGCAGGCACCGGCAAGGACACTATAGATAACAACGGCTCCGGCACAACTATCATCGGTGCTGCCGGCAATGACTCCATAAGGACTAAGGGCAGCTATGTCCTCGTTACCGGCGACGAGGGCAACGACTATATCTATAACTATATTAAATCTGAAAATGTGACTCTAAATGGCGGTGCCGGCAACGATAGAATTTACAGCTACGGTGCCAACGCCCTTATCAACGGCGATGATGATGATGATTACATTCTCAACGGTGCCAAGGGAACCGCCTCCACTCTCAACGGCGGCGACGGCAATGATAAAATCAGAAATGCCGGAGCGTCCGACGTATTGATAACCGGCGGCAGCGGCAATGATTCCCTCTGCAGTAGCAACGGCAAGAATGTAACTATCAATGCCGGTGCGGGCGATGATACCATAAGGGTTACCACCGGCTATAATCTGATTCAACACGCTCAAGGTGACGGCAACGACATCATCTACGGCTACAAGACTACTGATACCCTTCAACTGACTTCAGGCAGCATTACTGAGATATGGAACGCCGGTGCTGACGTGATCTTCTTTGTCGGTGAAGAGTATATATGGCTGAGGAACGTCAAAAATAAAAAAATCACCATTGCCGATTCAAGCGGTGAAGTTACTTCCCAGGTCTATGATGTAGGCTTTCCCGTCGGTATGACGGCAACAGACAAAAGTAAGACTAATGTGGCGGTAAATTCTGATTTTGAAGGCACTTTGGATTTAAGCAGATTCTTCAGAGATGTCAAAAATATTGACGCCTCGGAATCTGACTGCTCGCTTGCTGTGATTGGCAATGATAAGGCGAATGTCTTTAAAGCCGGAACCGGCGGCGGCACTCTTGAGGGCGGCAAGGGCAATGATATTCTCTACGGCAACAGCGGCACCGATGTGCTGATCTATTCCAAAGGTGACGGCAATGATGTCATTTACAACTATGAGAGCGGGCAGGACAGTATTCAGCTTTCTTCTGATGTGACAGTCTCCAAAGTGGCGGTCAGGGGCAAAGATGTAACCTTGTACTTCACCGGCGGCGGCTCCGTTAAAGTCAGAGATGCTACAGGCAAGGCTATAACCCTCAATGAAAATGGAAATGTTGGTACATACACATTCACCAAAAGCACTAAAAACGGCTTGGTTGATGATGAGACTGTTGAAGCCGCTGCCAGTGCTTATATGGAAAGATTCTGGTTTGACGAAGCTGACGGCTTTAATGTCAATTCTCTGGATTCGCTCCTGCAGCTTTCGACAGACAAAACAAAAGACAACCCCAAATATGAGTTGTCCACTGATAATTTGTACAATGTCACTTCTTTGACGGATATGGTCAATGGTTGCTCGGCGAGTATAGGAAGTTTCTCTGATTCTTAATGCTGATGAATGGAACCGAGACCGTCTATAGCTGTATCGACGCCGGTATCGCTAAAGGTCTTCATCTCATTGAGGGCGTGAAGAGCGGCTCTGACTACCTCAGCGGCAACACACACAGCCTCACCGTCCAATTCATCATCACAACCCTCGCTATCATTGATAATGAGCTTTGAGGCGTGGAGTATATACGGTTGCACATCAGGACAGAGCTGCTCAATGTATCTTGCGATTATATCAACGGCACCGGTATCGACGATTACAAGGCTGCTATTATGGGCGGCGGCAATGATTGCACCTATAACGGCACTGACAAGATTGCGTCTATGCTTGGGAACGTGGCGTAGAAAATCATCAGCCTTATATTTGAGCTTGAGATCCTTTGTTAAGAGATGCTCTTCAAATTCCATACCTATATCTTCCAGCTTTTCTACATCGTTGATGATAGAGATACCGAGTATGGGAACTTTGAAACTCAAATCTTCTGCAGTCATTCTGCCAAAATCAAATACTGTGTTGGTATCTTCCCCTTTGTTGATGATAGCAACTGTCAAATCAACATCAAAAGCCTCTGCCGTATCGTAAATATCAATCAAAGGGCTGTCATCATCAAGTTCTTCATCATTTTCATATTGATCTCTGAATTCTTCTGCTTCGTCGACTTTATCGGTGAAGCAGATTAAATTTATATTCAAGTTGCTGTTGGGCAATTCATCATTAGACATACCTGCTATCTGAATGGCGATTTCTTCCAATAATCCCAAACTTCCATATGGCTTGGAGAGATTGTCAATATGATTCTTGCAGCGTTCCATTGAATATTTATCAAGTCTCGGCATTGTATTCAAATAGAAGTTAAAGGTTCTGTCCGTCACTGATATATTTTCTTCGGACATCTCTTTAAACTCTACAGAAAAATAATCGTCATCATCGGCAGAATTGAAACGCTGATCGCCTGTGCCGTCGTAAATATTCACTTCAACGTCATAATCTTCATCATCATCGTCGTCGTCAAAATCGAAGTCAAAGTCAAAAGCCTCTTCCTCATCATCATCGTAGTCATCTTCGTCGTCATGATCTTCTTCATAATCATCATAATCAGATCCGTTGAAACTATCATTCATTTTGGAGAGTATCTGCGCGGCAATAGAAGAACCAATGGCTTCACCGAGAGCCAAGTCTAAATTCAACATAGGCTCCAAACTTAAGGCCGCCAAGACATATTTTTGACCTTGTTCGCGAGCGGCTTGTGAGGCAATAATATTTTTGCGACATTCAGGAACCAAAGAGCAAGCAATCAATGCAGCAGCGGCAGAGTTGAAACCGTCAATAATAACCAGTGCATCAGCCTTCCAAGCGGCAATAATTACTCCGGCAATGCAGCCAATCTCAAAGCCGCCCAACGCCGCCAAAACTTCCATAGCTTTACGTTTGGGGTCGCGCTTGTAGAAATATTTCTTCTTGTTCACCTCAAGAGCTTTCTTGACAACTTCTATCTTATGTGCGAATCTTTCATCTGAAATATTAGTCCCCCTGCCGGTAACTTCTTCAGGCGGAACTTTCAGCAGAGCAGAGACGATCGCGGCACTTGAAGTCGTGTTGGCAATACCCATTTCACCGGGCAAGAAACAATTATATCCGGCTTCAAAGGCAGTCTTGACAACATCAATCCCTATTTCAATCGATCTCATAGCTTGATCAAGCGTCATTGCTGAACCTTTAGTTATATTTTTTGTGCCTTTTGCTATCTTTCTATTCACCAAGTCAGGCAAGTCACTAATATCAGCATTAACGCCGACATCAACTACAATCAATTCCGAATGAGCAAAACCGGCAAAGGCATTGGCTGCCGCTCCACCTGAAATAAGATAATTCTTTACCATTTGTGCCGTGGTTGTTTGAGGGTAGGCACTGACATTTTCCTCAGCAACGCCGTGATCAGCACAACAAATAATGGTACAATTTCTCACAACGCCGAATCTATCGTAAACATCATTATAGACGTTAGTCATATCGGTTAAATTCATCGTTAGCTCCTTAAACTATTTATTTCTTCTTACAAGGGTTTTAATCACCTTTGCACCTGTATTGTGGATTTTACGCAACGGTGCCAGGCGTGTTTTTATTTTCGGCTTGATTTCCTTCTCCTGCCCGAAGTCACCGCGTTTCAAGAATGTGGATTTAATCTTATCCGGCTGAAAATACTTCCTCAGCTCTTTTGAAAGAAGTTCCGGCTCGGTGTCCTCACTGAAAGTAAATACATCAACGGCAACATATCTAAACTCAGTGTAAACGTGAATGGCGATATGTCCGACCTCAAACGCCCCCACAATGGCGATATGGTCATCTGTAATTTTGGAAGATTGTAAATTAGGTGTATCGCCAACCACCTTAGTGACTACAGCTTTTATTTCTTCGGCATCTTGAAGTTTTTTTGTATTGCAATTATATAAATCAATCGTTAATTGACGTGCTAAAACCTTCATATCCTCAGCTCCTCTCACTGATTATTTTTTATCAACAGGCATCAGAACAATATTAACGGGTAAATTTGAAGCCCCCGGCGGCGAATATTCAATACTAACATCGCCTTCATAAATACCCAGTTCAGCAAGTTCGGTATAGTTAGTTAAAATGGACAGACCCTCCTCACGAGCTTTTTGAACACTTTCCGGCTCTTTGGGAGTTTTATCTCCAAAATAGATTTTATCTTTTGGTGTGGGAATCATTTTTGATTTACCTTTGTAATTAACCCTCACAGCACCGGCATAAACGCCGCCAAGTGGTGACAAGCAAATTCGAGTTGGAGATTTTGTCTTTAAATTGATAGTGTAATTGATACCATAGTTGCCGACATTTTTTACTTCGCTGCTATCAGTAGAATCAACACCAATCTTGAAAAGATCATTGACATCATCGGCAAGCATGATATAACTGATACCGTCCTTATCAGGATCATAGACTTTTCTTGAAGTGATTATACGATTCATATTGTTGTAAGTGCCGCGAAGTCGCTGTTCATCTTTTGGAAAAATTTTAGCCCAATCAGAAAATGCAAGCGGATCAGCGGCTTGAGGATACATCAATACCGAGACTTTAACGGAATGAGCAGCGAAAAAATCGTATATACCATAAACCAACTGCCCAGGCTTTATCAAATAGCTGCTTATATCATCAACAAGAAGTTTTTTATCGCCTTTGAGCATATACACTGAATTATGATATTGTTTGCTCATATATTCACTTTGAACGGACTTGCCAACTTCCAAAAAGTCTGCGCTGGGTTTACTCATTACACCGCGAGTTATATCGACAGTATTAAATTTATCTGAAACGTTTTCCACAACTACGGCGATTCGCTTTTTTACGTTGCTTTCATTGAGATGATAAAAGAGGATTCTTGCATCGCCCTCTACTACATCTGTGTATAATATACCATTATCAGTGACATATTCGGGGCTGTCAGAAAAAAGCAAAGTACCGCCGCTATCTACAGTATCAACTTCCAATTTGTGCATTATTGTTGATGTAAAGGGCTTTTTATTACTTCTAGCCTCTGATATAGTCATTGATAGTGAAGTAATCAATGTCATTGTTGCTGCTATTATCTTTTTCGATAATTTCAATAGAACCACCTTTTTGATTTATATTTCAATTTTGTTATATTTTGCAAAATATTTAAAGTTTATGCTGATTAATTCCTAATTTTGCAAATAATTTAGCTTTATATAAACGAAATTTAAATTCATATATTCCGAAATGCGGTTTTGGTATATTAACTCTTTGCAGCAGATAGGGATTTGTATCAAAATCATTTAAACCGGCATCTCCTGTGACTGCGGTATGGTAATTTTTATCTTTGATAATTTGGATTGCATCGTCGTTATATAATCCGTTTGGATATGATAAACTGCCGGCCTCATTGATACCGCTCCACTCAATAAATATTTTTGAATCTCCAATTTCATGCAAAAGCTCTTTTTGACTCAATCCTACCAATGGTCGATGATTAGCAGTATGAGATCCTATCTCAATACCTCGTCCTTGCATTTCTTTTAATTGATCTATAGTCAGATAACCGGGTTTCCCAATTTCATTAGCTATAACATAAACCACTGCTTTCATTTTGTGAGATCGGAGAATCGGCATCATAATTTCATAATTATCAGCATAGCCATCATCAAAAGTCAGCATGATAGGATTGCTCGGCAAGTTAAATTTTCCTTCCCTCGCCAGAACAAATTCCTGCATTGTAATTGTATTATATCCATTTTGCTGTAAATAATCAAGCTGTGCATTAAAATCTGACGGAGGTATACTGTAACTTTTGGCATCTATATCAGGTGTGTCATTAATCATATGATATTCAAGTATGGGAAAGCCCTTTGGTTCCGGCAATATATTAAGTAATATCATAAATATTATTGACAATAGTAAAATTAATATCGAAATGATTTTAAAAATTTTCATCAATTCGCCCCTTATGTTAAGTTTATATTATTTTACCACAAGACATCAAATATTTAAATAATA
>CAJODU010000073.1 GCA_905233325.1 uncultured Selenomonadaceae bacterium | reverse complement strand
CAAAATATACAATCAAAATGGCAAACTTCATAAATATTTGAGACCTCCTGTCACTATTAACTGTTATTTCAATTCGACTATTTATTATACTTTTGCCGAGGGATTTAATCAACTTGTATAATGTATTCATCATAGTTTTATTTTGAGTATTTACAGCTGCGATTTATTCAAGTATAATATAGGCGCAAAATGTTATATAATGAAAAGTAGGCTCAAAAATGTATGGATTATATTTGATAGTTGCGCTGGCAATAAGCGGCGGAGCAATCGCATTTATTGGTGACATACTCGGCACCAAAATCGGAAAAAAGCGGCTCTCTATCTTCGGACTGCGACCGCGCCACACCTCAAACATCATCACAATCATCACGGGGATTTTGATAACCGCTCTGACAATAGGTATAATGTCCGTGACCTCTGAAAACGTCCGCACGGCTCTTTTTGGTATGGAAGAACTCAACGCCAACCTGGTCTCCAAGCAAAATGAGCTTGACACTCTTTCAGATGAATTGATTATAACCAAAACTGAATATCAGCAAGCCAACACTGATTTGAACAAGTCCAAAGATGAAATAGCAGATTTGAAGAAGGAACAAATTCAGTTGAAGGAAGAATCCGACCGTCTCAAAGAGGGCAATGCAGAATTGGAATTGTCAAATGCCAAATTAATCGCTGATAATACCGCCCTGATCGACAACAATGATAAACTCTCGAAAGACAATGACGAATTGACGAAGAACAATGCAAAATTGTCCTCCAACAACGAAGAATTGAAAAACGATAATCAAAATCTTGAAAAACGAAATGAAAATCTCCGCAAGGGTCTGACTGCTATTCGTGAAGGCGATATAGTCTTTCGTGCCGGCGAGATCCTTGCAAGTGCTGTTATCAGAGGCAACCGTCCCACCGAAGAGGTTGTCAGAGATATAGATGAGCTGGCAAATTCGGCGACGGCAAAAGTCTCCGAGCGTATTAACGATGGTGATGACAGTTCTGTCTGGATTTATCAGCCTGAACTCTCTGAAGCGGTTAGGGTGATCTCCGAAAGTGAACAGGATATTTTATTGAGAATCGTCGCGGCAGGTAATTTAATGCGCGGCGAGCCTGTCCGCACCAGCCTGGAACTCTACCCCAACAGCAAGATTTACGATAAAGACGAGTTTATCGTCTCTAAGGCTTACGAAAAGCAAGAGGGCGTTGACGCCGAGCAGATTGTCAGACATTTCCTCACGGAAGTCAACCACGCAGCAGCGGCAAAAGGTGTCTTGTCAGATCCGATAACGGGGGCAGTCGGCGTAATGGAAGGATCACAATTCTATCAAGTTGTTGACGCCGTCTCAAAAGCTAAGGGATTAATAGTTCTGACGGCTTACGCAAGAGAGGCAACGGAGACGCAAGGACCGTTGAGGCTTGTCATAAAGTTTGAGCAGATGAAATAGAAGAAGGTTTGATGATTGATATTAGCAATAGATCCCGGACGTGATAAATGCGGCGTCGTTGTAATGTCTTTTGAAGGTGATATAGAATACCAAAAAGTGATAGAGACAGCGTCACTGGAATCCGTCCTTGCTGATCTCTCAAAAAAGTTTGAATTACGGACGGTAGTCCTTGGAGACGGAACCACAAGCAAAGCGGCAAAGCAGAGGATACTTTCCATATTGCCGAATATTCAAGTGGAAGTTGTCAATGAACGCCACACCACCGAAGAGGCAAGAAAACTATATTGGAAAAAAAATCCACCTTGCGGCTGGCGGAGGTTTTTGCCAACTTCAATGCAAGTGCCGCCTGTGCCGGTTGATGATATTGCTGCCGAAGTATTAGCTAAAAAATTCTTGAGGAGTGAATAATTTAAATGAGTGAGACGAAAGCCTATATCAGACCTGATTGGAATGAATATTTCCTTGACATTGCCAAGGCTGTCGGACGGCGTGCGACCTGCCTGAGGCGTCGTTACGGTGCCGTTATTGTCAAAGACAATGTCATTATCAGTGCCGGCTATAACGGTTCCCCTCGCGGTGAGGCAAATTGCATTGATACCGGCGTTTGTGAGCGTGAGAGGCTGAAAGTGCCGAAAGGTGAGCGTTATGAGCTTTGTGTTGCCGTCCACGCTGAACAAAATGCAATAATCAATGCCGACCCTGTCAAAATGGAAGGATCGACGATCTATATTGCCGGAATCAATGCCGCTGACGGTTCCATTGCCTCCGGCGAGCCGTGTAAGTTGTGCAGACGTATGATATTAAATGCCAAGATTGCAAAAGTGGTATTTCGGACGGCTTCAGGTGAGTTGAAATGCCTTGATCCAAGTGAGATTAAAAATTGATGATAAATCGGAGTGATTAAAATGGACGAAAATTTAATTGAGAAGAAAATATCCGGCGAAGACGTATTTGACGGCGTCCTCCTGCACGTCAAGAAGGACATAGTAGAATTGCCTAACGGTCATACCGCACCGCGTGAGTGGATTAAACACCCCGGTGCAGCGGCGATTGTGCCGATTCTGCCCAACGGTGACATTATACTCGTCAAGCAATTCCGCTATCCCGTCAACAAAGTCACTATTGAAATCCCTGCCGGCAAACTTGATGTTGAGGGTGAAGACCCGATCGCCTGTGCGCATCGTGAACTTTCGGAAGAGACAGGCTACTCTGCCGGTAAGATGTGGAAGTTGACGACGATTGCCACTACTGTCGGTTTCTCTAATGAGTGGATTCATCTTTATGCTGCTGAGGATTTACATTCAGGCAAGCAGCACACTGACGCTGATGAGTTTATCAACTGCATTAAGGTGCCGCTCAAAGAGGCTGTCAAGATGATTGAGGAAGGTAAAATCTTTGATTCCAAGTCAATTATTGCAATCCTCCTCGTCGCCAAGCAAAAGAACTTGTAAAAAATATTAGGTGCTTTCATGACAAATTATTATAGTGGAGGTGATTTTGATGATGCAGTTAGCAGAAGTGCCTGAGGCGGCAGCAGTTTTTTATCCTGTACTCAAGCCTTTGAAGCCGAATTATGAAATTATTGAAGGAGTGAAATTTAATATGGCACCAAGTCCCGGTTGGGAACACGGAGAGACTAACAGCACTTTAGTTATGATTTTTAAAATGTATTGCCGTAAAAATAATTGCGGTAAGGTATTTGGTGACAATATGGATATTCACCTGCCTGATGAAAAGAATGTCCTCAAGCCTGACTTGTCCGTTTTTAAAGATCGCAGCCTCTTCAAGCATGGTAAAAATATCTATGGTGTTCCTGATTTGGTGGCAGAGATTCTTTCACCCTCAACGGCCAACAGAGATTTTGGCATCAAAAAAGATATTTACGAGAAAAACGGCGTCAAAGAATATTGGATTGTCAATCACAAGGACAAGAGCATACATGTATATCACCTGATTGACGGCAAATATAAACTTGACCACATCTATCATGACTTTTCAGCGGACGAACTGGAGGCATTGGAAGATGATGAACGTGCCGAGATTAGGAAAGAAATCAAGGTATCTGTCTTTGATGATCTGCTTGTCGACGTTGCCGATATTTTTTATGGTCTTGATGAAGTTTGATTTTTTGCAAATAAAAAACGCTGCCAATGATGACAGCGTTTGATTTATTTTTGAGCGTTTTCGATTTATTTTCCGGCGAGTTTCTTGTAGCCTTCGATTCTGTTTTCAGCGTCGTGCTGGACTTTCTCAAAGAGTGCCTCCGCTGCCTCAGGATTGTTGCGCTTGAGTGAGGCGTAACGGACTTCCCCTTGCAGGAACTCTTGGAACTTGCTGAAGTCAGGCTCCTTGGAATCAAGAGCAAACGGATTCTTGCCTGCCTCGACAAGCTGCGGATTAAATCTCCAGTTTGCCCAGTAGCCGCATTGAACGGCGAGCTTGCCCTCAAGCTGTGAATTGCCCATACCTTTGCGGATACCGTGATTAATGCAAGGAGCATAAGCCACAATCAGTGAAGGACCCGGATAAGCCTCAGCCTCAGTTATAGCCTTGACGAGTTGATTCTGATCAGCACCCATCGACACCTGTGCAACATAGACATAACCGTAACTGACAGCCATCATGCCGAGGTCTTTTTTCTTGGTCTTCTTGCCGGTTGCTGCAAATTGAGCAATAGCCGCGGCAGGTGTAGCCTTAGATGCTTGACCGCCGGTGTTGGAGTAAACCTCAGTATCAAAGACGAAGACATTGACATCTTCACCACTGGCGAGGACGTGATCAAGTCCGCCGTAACCAATATCATAAGCCCAGCCGTCACCGCCGAGGATCCATTGAGAACGCTTGACGAAGAAGTCGCGGTTGTTGTAAATCTTATTGAGGAGCTTGTCGTCGCCTTTCTCAGCCGCAAGAACTTCTGTCAGTTTATCTGCACGTTCGCGAGTGTTATCGCTGACATTGAAGTTGTCCTTCCAATCAGCAAGGGCAGCCTTGAGAGCATCGGAGCCTTTACCCTCGTCAAGAGCCTGTTGAACGTCTGCAGCAAGTGCCTCACGAACAGCCTTAACGCCGAGGAACATACCAAGCCCAAACTCGGCATTGTCCTCAAAGAGTGAATTGCCCCAAGCAGGTCCGTGACCTTTGGCGTTAGTGGTGTAAGGCATTGCCGGAGCGGAGGCACCCCAGATTGAGGAGCAGCCGGTCGCGTTGGCAATCATCATTCTGTCACCGAAGAGTTGAGTCAACAATTTAGCATAAGGTGTCTCACCGCAACCCGCGCAGGCACCGCTGAATTCAAAGAGCGGCTTTTCAAACTGACTGCCGAGTACAGTGGTCTTCTTCATCGGGTTAGCCTTCGGAGCAACCTTCTTGGCGTCAACGGCAAAGTCAAAGCACTTCTGCCTTGCCTTCGCGGCATCATCAAACGGAACCATTGACAATGCTTGCTTAGGACAAACTTGAGCACAGTTGCCGCAGCCGAGGCAGTCATAGGTGGAAACGGTGATACTTACATCATAAGCCCCCTTGGAAGGCTTGTATGGAATGGATTCAAAGCCTTCAGGCGCGTTGGCACGCTCTTCAGGAGTGGTAAGGATCGGACGAATGGCAGCATGCGGACAGACGAAGGAGCACTGATTGCAACCAATACACTTAGTCTTATCCCAAGCAGGAACTTTGATAGCTGTGCCGCGTTTCTCGTAAGCAGAACCGCCGACAGGGAAAGTGCCGTCCGCGAGATCTTTGAGCTTGCTGACGGAGAGGGTGTCACCGTTTTGACGATTCATAACCTCTTGAATATCAGTGATGAAGGCAGGTTCCTCGCGATCAACTTTCGGCTTATCAGGAGTATTCAGCCATTCATCTTTAGGATAGTTGACTTGATGTACGGCCTCAATACCTTTGTCGATAGCCGCCCAGTTCATGTCGACGATATTTTGCCCCTTCTTGCCGTAGCTGGTGACGACGGCATCTTTGAGGTATTTGACAGCCTCATCAAGGGGAATAATGTCCGCGAGCTTGAAGAAAGCTGACTGCATAATCATATTGAAACGACCGCCGAGACCCAATTCCTGCGCGATACCAACGGCGTTGATTGTGTAGAGTTTGATATCATTCTCGGCAATGTAACGCTTGTAGGCAGGTGAGAGTTTCCAAGATAGTTTCTCATCGTCCCAGTTGGTGTTGAGGAGGAAGATACCGCCCTTCTTGAGACCGGCGAGAAGATCATAGTGATGAATATAACTCTTCTGTGAGCAGGAGATGAAATCCGCCGCAGTGATGAGATAGGGGGAGGTGATAGGCTGCTCACCAAAACGCAAGTGGCTCATGGTGATACCGCCGGACTTCTTGGAATCATAGGCAAAGTAGGCTTGGGCGTAAAGGTTGGTGTGGTCGCCGATGATCTTGATTGCGGACTTGTTCGCACCGACAGTACCGTCAGAACCGAGACCCCAGAACTTGCAAGCGGTTGTACCTTCAGGCGTCAAGTCAACATTGTGAGTGTCGGCATTGAGTGAAGTGTTGGTCAAATCATCATTAATACCGATAGTAAAACCGTTTTGAGGATTGTCCTTGGTGAGTTCGTGGAAGATAGCAAGGAGCTGATCCGGCGTGGTATCCTTGCCGCCGAGGCCATAACGACCGCCGACAATAACAGGACGAATATCGCTGTCATAGAAAGCAGATTTAACCTCAAGATAGAGAGGCTCGCCGACTGCACCAGATTCCTTAGTACGATCGAGGACAGCAATCTTCTTGACAGTTTTCGGAAGAGCATTGAAGAAGTGCTTGAGTGAGAACGGACGGAAGAGGTGGACACTGACAACGCCGACCTTTTCGCCTTTTTCGTTGAGATACTTGGCAGCCTCCATAGCCGTCTGACATACGGAGCCGATTGCAATGATGACACGCTCTGCATCAGGTGCGCCGTAGTAGTCAAAGAGGTGGTGCTCACGACCGGTGATCTTTGCAACGTCCGCCATTGCCGATTCAACAATATCAGGCAGTTTGTTGTAATATTCGTTGGCAGTCTCGCGAATTTGGAAATAGACATCAGGATTGGTTGCCGTGCCGCGAATGACAGGGTGATCAGGATTCAAAGCGTGGCGGCGGAATTCCTCAATAGCATCATAATCGACAATTCCGGCAAGATCATTATAGTCAATAGTCTCAATCTTTTGGATCTCGTGACTGGTACGGAAACCGTCAAAGAAGTTAATAAACGGAATACGCCCTTTGATAGCAGACAGATGAGCAACGGCAGCCAAATCCATAACTTCCTGGACACTTGCCTCAGCCAGCATTGCACAGCCGGTCTGACGTGCTGCCATGACATCTTGGTGATCGCCGAAGATGTTGAGGGTTGAAGTGGCAAGTGCACGAGCTGAAACGTGGAAGACACCGGGCAACATCTCACCTGCAATCTTGTAGAGATTGGGAATCATCAACAGGAAGCCTTGGGAGGCAGTATATGTCGTTGTCAAAGCACCTGCTTGTAGTGATCCGTGAACGGTACCCGCTGCGCCGCCCTCAGATTGCAATTCAACTAATCTTACTTTCTGACCGAAGATATTTTTGGCTCCTTTTGCCGCCATTTCATCAACGTGCTCAGCCATTGGTGATGACGGTGTAATGGGATAGATTGCTGCAACATCAGTGAACGCATATGACACATAGGCGGCGGCTTGGTTGCCGTCCATTGTCTTCATCTTTTTACTCATAAAACTTTCGTAGTCTCCTCTCAATAACAAGATACAGTTTATTATAGCATATTAAAGAAATATGGGTCAAGAATTTATTTTTCTTGCAAAAATATTGCATTTTGTAAATCGCTTTGTTAAAATATACGCCAAATAATGATTTTGTCGGGAATTTAATATAATGTGGAACGAAGAATTTAATTGTTATGCACTTGGTGCGGCAATAGCTTATTTTATTTCAGTATTCGCCTT
>CAJODU010000072.1:1317-8811 GCA_905233325.1 uncultured Selenomonadaceae bacterium | reverse complement strand
GTTAAATTTAAACTAACCGTTGATTTTTCTACTCAAATGTTATATTATACTTCAAATGGACGTTTCGGAGGAATTGCCTTGAGCTTGAATTTTGAAAAATTGTATGATATTACCTTCCCGTTGAGTGAAGATAGAGCTCCGTTGTATTTTCAGGGAATGTATCGCAATCGTGAGGCGGGCGGAGTTTATGTCAATAAAGGCTGGTATCTTGACCTTGGAACTTATTTCAATTTGTTTTCGCTGAAGAAGTGGACTGACTATACAACGTTGTCTCACTTGCAAATAAAGCTGAACCTCACAGGTAAATTTTATATTGAGATCTATGCAATCAATAAGAAAAAGATAGAACAAGAGCGTGAGCCGGATTCCAAGAAGGTCGGACAGATCGGCAAAATACTAAATAAAATCATCAAGCCCAAGCCCGGTATCAAAGAAGAAATATTTTTGAGAATGGAATGTGAGGGCGACTTTGATCACACTTTTGACTTGTCTGAGTTGAGCTACCGGCAAGAGTGTACATTGATGGGTATTAGGATAGTTGCACTCAATGAGGGCGCGATCTTCAATGGCGGCGAGTATTGGGGAGCCTTTGATGTTGAGCGTGAAGTTAAAATTGGGATAACTATTTGTACTTTTAGGCGTGAGAAGTATTTGCTGCCTAATCTTGAGAGGTTAAAGACTCTCACCGACCGCAATCCCAACTTCAGTGTCATGGTCATTGATAATGGCGGTACTCTTGAGGAAGTCAACACCCCTTCCCTGCAGATTATTCATAATCCTAACTTTGGCGGTTCCGGCGGCTTTTCGCGTGGATTGATTGAGCAAGTCAGCCAAAATAGAAATACTCACATTCTCTTGATGGACGATGATGTTTTGCTGGAAATGTCCTCATTTGACAGGCTTTATGCCCTTCTTCGTCATCTCAAATTTGATCATCAGAAGGAATTTTTCGCCGGTGCAATGATGATTCTTGATGATCCCCTCATTCAGCACGAAAACTCGGCCTACTTCGGCACTTCACTCGGTCACAATTACAACCTCAAGAAAAAATCCTTCCTCTTCAAGAATGAGAATCTGCCCGACAAAATCAATAAATACGCGGCCTGGTGGTTCTGCTGTATTCCCACTGATGTCGTCAGGGAGCTCGGCTATCCTCTGCCGGTTTTCATTAAATGCGATGATGTTGAGTACAGCCTCAGAAATGATAAGGACGTTATGACAATGAATGGCGTGGGCGTTTGGCACGAGTCCGCCGAGGAGAAATGGAACTCTGTCACCGACTACTTTGCTACTCGCAATTACCTTTTGACCTTCCACTTTGCCAAAGGTTATAACCGTTTCAACTTTTTGGGTGAGTGCTGCTGTCAACTGTTGAAGAGGTTTGTCCGTCGTGACGGCGTGGGTATGAGGATTTTTGAGCTTGCAATGCAGGATTTGCACACCGGCTTGAATGGCATCACTTCAGTGAAATCTGATGAGCAATTTGCCGCTATTCGTAAATTCGTCAAGGAAAAGCCCTTCAACACCACTATTATCTATGTCATTCTTCACAATATTTGGCTTTCACTGGTACACTTTCTCCGCTATGGTCATTACGACAAGGAGTACAACGACTTCCGCAAAGAGAAACTCTCCGATCAAAAATTCTGGCGAGAGTTTTTAGGTATAGATGATGTTTGAAAAACTCTACGATATAGCCTTCCCTCTCACTGAGGACAAGGCTCCTCTATACATTCAAAGAGAAGACGATCAACCCTTCACCATTGACACCCCCCTCAAACTTGGCGATATGATTGATCTGGGTACTTATTTTAATGCTTTTTCCATATCCAAGTGGATTGAATATACTTCGATTCGTAAGATTAAAATCAATCTTGACTTCAAAGGTAAATTCCTCGTTGACATTTACGGAATGACTGTCGCCGGTGAGCGTGAAGTCTTGAGAATTAAGGCGGAAGAGGCTGTTGAAAGAATCTTCAACGTCAAAGATTTTGATGACTTCACCTTGATTGGTATCAGGCTGACGGCAATGACTGACGAGGCAGAATTTATCAGCGGTGCTTATTATGGCACTTTCGACACTGAGCGTGAAGTGAGAGCAGGAATCACAATTTGCACTTTTCAACGTGAACAATACCTCCTGCCCAATCTCGACAGGCTCAAGACCTTGACAGACCGTAACCCTCATATCAGTGTTATGGTTATCGACAATGGCAGGACACTTGAGGAAGTTCACACCCCGCCCTTGCAGATATTCCACAATCCCAACACAGGCGGTGCAGGCGGTTTTTCACGCGGTATGCAGGAGCAAGTCAAACAAGGCAGAAATACTCACGTTATTCTGATGGACGATGATGTCATTATCGAATTGTCAGCAATAGACCGCCTCTATGCAATGTTGAGGCATTTAAAAACCGAACATCAAGATAAATTCTTTGGTGGTGCCATGCTGATCCTTGACAGACCGACTATTCAGCACGAAAACACCGCTGCCTTCGACAAAATAATCCGTCGCAGCTTCGGTCACAATTTCGATCTCACCTACAAAACCCTCCTCTGCCGAAATGAGGCAGCTCCTCACCGCCCCAACACTTACGCCGCTTGGTGGTTCTGCTGTATTCCAGTTGACAGAATCAAAAAAATCGGCTACCCTCTGCCGATCTTCATTAAATGTGACGATATGGAATACAGTTTCCGAAATAAGCAGGATATTTTGACAATGAATGGCGTCAGCGTCTGGCATGAGGCTTTTGAAAACAAGGTCAACCTGATTATGGGTTACTACTTCGGCAACCGCAACACTCTTTTGATGAATCACTTTGCTGAAGGCTGTAGCCGTTTGACCTTCGCCGTCGCTGTCCTCGGCAGGATTGCCAAAAGTCTCCTCAAATGCAACTTTAATGGTCTGAGAATGCTTGAGAAGGCTCTGAGTGATTTAAATACAGGTCTTGGCGGAATGACAGCCCTTCCTGCTGATGAAAAATTTGCCTCATTAAAAAAATATCCTTTAACCAAAAATATTATTAAAGTGCTGATTTCAATTCTCAACTTGACATATAATCACATTCTTGATTATGATAAGTTAGATACTGAATATAAAGATTTTGTTAGGAGTTTATAGTGGACTCATTATTCAAGGAACTGTATAAATACAGATATTTAATAGTGGAGCTGGTCTCCCGCGACATCAAGAAAAAATATCGCCGCTCAATCCTCGGAGTGTTGTGGAGCCTGTTAAATCCACTCTTCATAATGATTATAACGGCAATGATTTTCTCTCACCTCTTCCGCTTCGACATTGAAAACTACCCGTTGTATTTGCTGTGCGGACAGATAATTTTTACTTTCTACAATGAAAGCACCCGCTTTGCAATGCTCTCAATAATCGAAAACGGTATTCTGCTCAAGAAGGTCTATGTATTAAAATATCTCTTTCCTACTTCGCGAGTGGTGTCAAGCTGCGTTAATTTGCTCTTCACACTTCCGGCACTGTTTTTGATAATCATTGTCACCGGAGCAAATTTTTCATTAGCCACCTTCACCTTTGTGATACCGCTCTTCTTTATGCTGATATTCTGCCTGGGCGTCGGGCTGATACTTTCAACCTTAGCGGTCTACTTTAGAGATATGGTGCATCTATACAATGTCTTCTTGTCGCTTTTGAGTTACGCCACGCCAATCTTTTATCCTGAGAGTATAGTGCCGGAGCAATACTCACTGATATTGAAGTTAAATCCGCTTTATTTCTATATGAAGGCTTTCAGACAGTCTGTATGTGAGGCCAGAATACCCGAAACGGATTTATTGATGACTTGTATAGCCATTTCCGTTGTAACGATTTTCATCGGCTGGCGACTTTTCAAGAAGTATCAAAATAATTTTGTCCTTTATATTTAAAAAGAGGGGGTAAAAGCCTACCTGTAGCCGTAATTCCTAAAAGTTAATGTCAATCGTTTTCCATTTCAATAGCATTTGCAGTTATCACAAATGGCGCATATATGAAAATATCCATAATCAACCAGACTATCTGCAGTATACCTCCCATCACCGAATGAGTGCCGATTGTCGGACTGAGAATCAAGGGCATAGTCCAGGGAATATCCACTTGAAAGATCGGCACAATTCCCCAAGATATGGCAAAATATCCTACCAAGACATTCGCAATCGGTGCCAAGATGTAAGGAACCAAAAATATAGGATTTAAAATCACCGGCAAGCCGAAAATTAAAACTTCCTGCACATTGAATAACATTGCCGGCAAACTGAATTTAGAAACTGACCTCCAGCTTTCGTGTTGAGAAAATACCAAAATGGCAATCATCAACCCCATTACATGGATTACGCCCGCCTCAAAAAATCCCGTCGTGAATATTGCAGCAGATTCACCTATTTGATTGGACATTTGCGCCGGAATGTAGCCGACTTCCATTATCTTGGACGTTACGGCATATCCCGGTATTCCCAGCCACCACAAAAACCATACCGTAAATTGATACATCATCACAAAGATCGGTTCCTGAAAAAGATTCAAACTTGCTATATAAGCCTCAAATGCGTCTGCCGTTTCTGATAAAAGTGCAAGTATCAAGGAGAAAATTGAAACCACCAGCAAGGTTAAAAAAATTGGTATAGTTTTTGAGATATATTGAGCATATTCCTTTACAGTTGAATTTGGTGCCTTTATTTGAAGGCGTTTTATTTTTGACAATTTTGCAAAGAGCCATGAAGATGCAAAGGCCGTCACGAACGCAAAGAAGTAGCCGCGTCTTGAGAAATAATCTGACATTTCATTCGGAATATAACTTGAAGTGGAAGTCATCATCAAAAAAGAGGCAAGTGAACAGAAAATCGTCAAATATTTATCAGATTCAAAAATATCTGCCAGATACCTTGAAAGTATGGAGACTATCAAGATAGTGATTATTCTGTAGCCAATATCAACAATTCTATTGTAAACCAGCAGCACTTGGGCAAATTGACTGTTCATAAATTCTTCACCCGTAAGTCCGCCTGTGATCCAAAATCCGAGATTCAATCCGTAGTTGCCCATCAAAAAACCGTCAGGATCAATCAGCAGGTTGTTGATGACGTCCAGAGCTGAAATTGTCAGCCAAAACGGAATCAAAATATAAAAAGTCCGTCGTATCGCCGTCAAATATTTATTTTTATAGAATTGTTCAACTTTTGGAATAAGTGTCAATTCCCAAAATGAAAAAACGTTCCCCATAAAATCATCTTCCTCGTCACCTGTTAATATTTTTAAATTCGACAAAAACAAAAAAATTACCTGTAAATCAGGAAGGAAAATTTGTCTTTTAGTCGGATATATGGTACAATTTCATTGATATTTCAGATGTACGAAAAATTTTGAAATTAATGGGAGTGACAGAAATTTGAGCAAGGTTTATTTGATAGGAGCAGGCCCCGGTGATGTTGAGCTGCTGACAATTAAGGCTAAATCTTTGATTGAGCGGGCTGATGTTGTGGTTTATGACAGGCTCGCTGACAATAGGATTTTACAATTTGCTCCTGAGAGTGCCGAAAAAATCTATGTTGGCAAGGCACCCAATCAGCATACAATGAAACAGGAGGAGATCAGTCAACTGCTTGTCGATCTTGCTAAACGTTTTGACAATGTTGTAAGACTCAAGGGCGGCGATCCCTTTGTCTTCGGACGCGGTGGTGAGGAGGCCTTGCTGCTCAAGAAGAATGATATTCCCTTTGAGATTGTCCCCGGTGTAACTTCAGCTATTTCAGTGCCGGCCTATGCGGGTATACCCGTCACACACAGGGGGCTTGCCACCTCTTTCGCTGTCGTTACGGGTCACGAGATGGCCGACAAATCATCTATAAGATGGGACAAATTATCCACCGGCGCGGACACTTTGATATTTTTGATGGGCGTTGCAAACTTGGCGGAGATAACGCAAAAGCTTATTGACAACGGAAGGGCGGCAAATACACCCGCAGCAGTGATTCAAAACGGGACTAAGGCGCAGCAAAGAGTTTTAATCACTACCGTCAAAGACGCTGCCGCTGATGTCCGACGCGAACAAATAACCTCACCGGCAATATTTATCGTCGGCGAGGTCGTAAAACTGAGAGACGATATTAAATGGTTTGATACTCGGCCGCTCTTCGGTAAGAAGATCTTAATAACCCGTGCACGCTCTCAAGCCTCGAAATTATCTGCAATGCTGTCAACCTTTGGTGCAGAGTGCATTGAGGTTCCTGCAATTAAACTTGTTAAACCTTCTGACGACTACCAAGCTGTTGATAGAGCACTTGCACAAATCAACAAATATGATTATATCATCTTCACGAGTGAAAACGGCGTCAAGTACTTCTTTGAGCGTCTTCAACTAAAAAAACTTGATACCCGCTCCCTGGCAAATGCTAAAATAGCGGCTATAGGGTCTGCCACTTCGACGGAATTGTCACTTCACGGAATAAAGGCAGACTTTGTGCCGACTGAATTTAGAGCGGAAGGTCTTGTCGAGTTGCTCAAGGACAAGGTCGCCGGCAAGAGAGTGCTGATACCGCGAGCTGAAGAGGCAAGAGAAGTGCTGCCGCAGGAATTGATAAAAGCCGGTGCAGAAGTTGAAGTTGTGCCGACCTACAAGACAATCTCCGCCATTGAGGGCAATATCAACTTTGACGATATTGATTTAGTGACTTTTACAAGTTCCTCGACGGTGAAAAATCTCATCAATGCCGTCGGTGCGGAGGCGTTGAAGAATACAAAAACTGCCGCAATAGGTCCTATCACGGCAGATACTTTGAAATCTTTTGGTATTGATGCTGACATTCAGGCGGAGGAATACACCATCGCCGGACTGGTTGAGGCTATCCTCGCCCATTATTGTCGGACTATCAATCAGTGAAATCTCAGAAATGTTCCATAATCAGTTGATAGAGCTTGCTGCCTGACTCAACACCCGTGAAGTGAGTTATGGCACTTTCGATACCGTTCTCTTTGATGTAAGCCTGTACTTCGACAGCCTCAGGATCACCGTCAAAGTCAAACTTCAATGCAGCAGCTATGACAGCAGCAAGCGTCTCCGGCGTTTTGCCGCGCTCAAGGAGCTGGGTGGCAGGAGAGACAAGGCGATCCTTTGCACCGAGTTTGCGCTTGGGACCTCTTGCAACTCTCGTGACTTCATCAGAGAGGTAGGGATTGGCAAATCTCTCTTCGGCAGTCTTGACATATTTCCAATGGACTTCAGGATCGAATCCATATTTCTCAATGAGCAACTCGCCTGTCTCTTTCCAGACGCGACGTGCCATTTCAACAATATCAATATCACGCATTGCCTCGGCGATGTCCTTGATACCCTTTTGATAGGCAAGATAAGCTATTGAGGCGTGGCCGGTGTTGACGGTGAAGAGTTTGCGCTCAATGTAAGCACTGAGGTTATCGACGATTGTCATGCCCTTGATGTCGGGACGCTCACCGACAAAGCCCTTGCTGTCAACGTCCCATTCACAGAACTC
>CAJODU010000072.1:0-1301 GCA_905233325.1 uncultured Selenomonadaceae bacterium | reverse complement strand
TTCTTCTGAGCAGGGACAATCCTGTCAACGGCGGCGTCAGGGAAGCCGATCAGCTTGTCAACTTTAGCCTTAACGTCGTCACTGAGATTATCATAGACGAAATTTTTGAGAATCGTTGAGCCGCCGACCATATTCTCACAAGCAATGATATTGAGCGGCGTCTGATTCGTTTCGACGCGCTTGGTGAGACCCTTGGCAATGTTCGGGGCAATGAACTTCAAGATGTTGGGGCCGATTGCCGTCGTGACAATATCCGCCTCGACAATGGCGTCAAGCAGGGCGTCAAGGTTTTTGTCAGAGTTGATAGCACTCACGTTGTCAACTTCGATTTTGTCCTCTTTGCCGAAGATCTGAACATTGTACTTGCCGAGAGCATTGATGTCGTCAACGAGCGGAGCCGCAACGTCCACAAATGTCACATGATAACCTGCCTTGCTGAGGAGCAGCCCGATGAAACCGCGCCCGATATTACCTGCGCCGAAATGTACAGCCTTCTTCATTGATATAGCCTCCAATCATTTAACCCAAAATCAACCTTTAGTGAAAATATCGTAAAGAACCTTAGCATCTTTCGTCGTGTAGAGTTCATTGAGTGCGTCGTCGCTGCATTCGTCCATAGTCATTGCAATGTTGGCAAGAATTGCAAGATGATCGTTATCCTTGCCGGCGATACCAACGATTATATGAGCAATATTATCACCGAACGGGATGCCCTGCGGATATTGCATAACGACAATGCCGGACTTCTTGACGTACTGTTTGACTGCATTTTCGCCGTGAGGTATGGCGATACCTTTGCCGATGTAAGTGGAAATGTCACGCTCACGAGCAAGCATACCTTCAATATACGGCTTTTCGACATAGCCGCTCTTGAAGAGACGCTCACCGGCGGCCTTGATCGCATCTTCTTTGCTGACGGTCTTGCAACCGACGACGACGTTCTCCATCAGCAGGACGCCCTCTTTGACTTTCTCTTCGGGAGCAGCCTCGGCAGGAGCCTCAGAAGTCGCAACGCCCTTCAAACGGGCAGAAATAACATCATATACGTTGTTCTGTGTGAAGTCCTTGACGAATATGTGTTCAGCTTGCGGTGAATCGTCAATCGCACGCTGTGCCAGCTTTTCGTGTGAAACGACAATCTGTGCATCTTTTGGAATGTTGCCGATAGCGAAGTTCTTGACGGTGATATTGTTGTAGCCGTCCTTGTGAAGTTTTTTGCGGAGTGCCGCAGCACCGAGAGCAGAGGAACCCATACCGGCGTCACAAGCATAGACGATGAATTTAATGTCCTTGCCTTCGAC
>CAJODU010000071.1 GCA_905233325.1 uncultured Selenomonadaceae bacterium | reverse complement strand
CGCGACATTCAGATGGACATCAAGCGACTCGTTGATATCGGGTGCTATCGCGGTCGCCGTCATCGCCTCGGTCTTCCTGTCCGTGGACAAAATACCAAAAACAACGCCAGAACTCGCAAGGGTCCGAAGAAACTCGTCCAGGGCAAGAAGAAAGAAAAATAAGCAGTTAGTTTTCTGTATTTAGCAGGTATTATCTAACTACTGATTTTGAAAGGAGCGAATAAGGTGGCAGCTAAAAAAACAGTCCGCACCAAGAAAAAAGTACGCAAAAATATAGAATATGGCGTGGCGCACATCAGCTCCACGTTTAATAATACGATTGTTACGCTCACTGACAAGAGCGGCAATGCACTCTCATGGGCAAGCGCAGGCGGTCTCGGTTTCCGCGGCTCAAGAAAGAGCACTCCGTTTGCAGCACAGATGGCAGCAGAAGTTGCGGCTAAGGCAGCAATGGAGCATGGTCTCAAGCAAGTTGAGGTTTATGTTAAAGGTCCGGGTGCCGGTCGTGAGGCGGCTATCCGTTCATTGCAGGCAACAGGTCTTGAAGTCAACATGATTAAAGATGTTACTCCGATTCCTCATAATGGTTGTCGTCCGCCGAAGCGCAGAAGAGTTTAATGGGAGGTGTTAGATTTTGGCAATCGATAGAGTTCCTGATTTAAAACGTTGCCGTGCGCTTGGAATTGAGCCGGCAGTGATTGGTCGTTCAAAACAATCTAAACGTCAAGTCCGTCGTACTAACCGCAAAGTCAGTGAGTATGGTCTCCAGCTCAAAGAAAAGCAAAAGGCTAAATTCATCTATGGCGTCCTTGAAAGACAGTTCCGCGGTTACTACGAGAAGGCAAAGAAAATGCAAGGTGTTACCGGTGAAAATCTCTTGAAACTCCTTGAACGCCGCATTGATAATGTTGTTTTCCGTCTTGGTCTTGCAAATACCAGAAAGCAGGCGCGTCAAGTTGTCCGTCACGGTCACATTACCGTCAACGGAAAAAGACTTGATATTCCGTCAGCACTCGTTGAAGTCGGTGATGTTGTTGCTGTCTGTGAGAAGAGTCAGAGCAATGCCTTCTTTAAGGCTCTCAAAGAGACAAATAATGCCCTTTCGGCACCTGCTTGGCTTGAAGCTGATCAGGAAAACTTAAAAGGCAATGTCGTTCGCTTCCCGAATCGCGACGAAATTGATGTTCCTGTTAATGAACAGTCCATCATCGAATTGTATTCCAGATAATCTCCAAGCCGGTTGACAATTAATTAGAAACTGGCAGGAGGAATATTGATGATAGATATTGAAAAACCAAAAATCGAAATAGTTGAAGTCAGTGAAGATGGTCGCTATGGTCGGTTTGTCTGCGAGCCGCTTGAGAGAGGTTACGGCACGACGATAGGAAATAGTCTTCGTCGTATGCTCCTCTCCTCCCTTGAGGGTGCGGCAGTAACTTCCATAAGAATTGACAACGTTCTTCATGAATTTTCAACTCTCTCAGGTGTCAGAGATGATATAACAAATATCGTCCTCAACATTAAGCAGCTTTGTCTGAAGATGGAGGGCGACGATCCAAGGATCATATATATTGACGTCGAAGGTGAACAGGAAGTTACAGGTGCCAACGTTATCTGTGGACCGGATATTGAGGTTTTAAATACTGATTTGCACATAGCCACGCTTAATGCAACCGGTAAATTAAAAATCGAAATGAAGGTTGAACGTGGTCGCGGTTATGTTCCGGCTGAGAAGAATAAGAAAGCTGATGATGTTATCGGCACAATTCCTATTGATTCTCTTTTCTCGCCTGTTGAGCGCGTCAAGTATGAGGTTATGGACACTCGTGTCGGTAACGTCATGGACTATGATAAATTGATTTTGGAAATTTGGACAAATGGTGCATTAAAGCCTGAAGAGGCAGTCGCGAAGGCTGCCAAGATTCTTAACGACCATTTGAAGTTATTCCAAAATATTGACGGTCTACCTGAAGAGATAGAGGACGATGAGAATTCTACCTTCATTGAAGAGCCTGTTGATGAAACCGGCAAAATTCTTGAAATGACAATCGAGGATTTGGATCTCTCTGTTCGCTCCTTTAACTGTCTCAAGCGTGCAGGAATTAACACTGTCGCTGACTTGGTTGAGAAGAGTGAAGACGAGATGATGAAGGTTCGCAACCTTGGCAGAAAATCTCTTGATGAAGTCAAGAAAAAACTTGATGAGTTGGGTGTCAGTCTGAGACCTGTGGAAGATATTTGATTAATGTTGGCGGTGAAGGCGTGGCGTAAAAGGTAAGTGATGGACTTTCAACTTACATTGCCACTCACCCGTAAGAAAAGTAGGTGAGATTGATGAGCTATAGAAAACTTGGCAGAAATTCAGGAGCCAGGAGAGCACTTTTTAAGAGCCTCCTCGCTGCATTCTTTACATATGAGAAGATTGAAACTACTGAGGCAAAAGCTAAAGAACTTCGCAAATTTGCAGAAAAGATGATCACTCTTGCAAAACGTGGTGATCTCGCAGCAAGACGTATGGCGATTGCTCAAATTGCTAATGTGGAAGTTGTTCATAAAATTTTTGAAGAGATGCCGGAAAGATATAAGGAGCGCAACGGCGGTTATACCAGGATCGTTAAACTTAGTCCGCGCCGTGGAGATGCTGCTCCCATGGTATTGTTTGAACTGGTATAATAAAAGCTGAAACTTAACCCTCAGCCAATGGTTGAGGGTTTTCATTTGTTTTCATATTTATAGCAATATCAAAAGTTGCTGATAGCTAAAATTCTGCACTAAATCAACAATTAACGAATCTTAATACTTCCATTTAAAAAAAACACTTGCAAATTATCAAAAAGTCAAATATAATAATGTCAAATAGTCGATATAATATTCGGCTTAATCTTTGATTGGAAATGCTCAGACCTTCGTTCTACATAATATTATCTAAACGAAGATGACAAGCACAACCAACTAAAAGCAGGTGATTTTTATGGTTAATAACATCGCTGATGCTATTGAAGATTACATTCGCAAGGAACTGGCAAGCAAAGAGGACGGACAGGTTGAACTCAAGCGTACGGAGCTTGCAAATATTATGTCTTGTGCTCCTTCACAGATCAGTTATGTCCTCAGCACACGTTTCACCCACGACAGAGGCTTTATAGTTGAATCGCGGCGCGGGCTTGGCGGCTATATCCGCATCACTATTATCAACACTGAGGACAAGGATGACTTTGCCTATGAAGTCACAATCATTGAGAGTGCGGCTGTCAAAGAGGAATCTATCTATGAGGATATGATAAGCAAGATTAAAGATGACAGCGACTTTGAATACATCAAGTCTATGATTGACTATTTGGTGATTCATAGAATGGTGACCAAGCGCGAGGCGGAGTTATGTGCTCACTTTGTCTATAATCTTTACAACACAAGGACAATCGGAGTTAAAGATAGGACGAGGCTGATCCGTTCAGTATTTATCACTCTTTCACGAACAAGGAGCAAAGAATAATCTTTTGAGGGAGCTGCCGATTGTCTTAGTTGTACTCGGTAAAGCGTTCCCAACTAATGAGGAGGAATACACTTGATTAAGGTTAGTGTGATTGGGGCAACAGGATATGCCGGTGCGGAACTGCTGGCAATCTTATATCGTCACCCACAAGTCAATGTAGTGCATATAACATCAGAAAGTCACACGGGCAAGAAGATCTCTGACCTCTACCCTCACCTCAAAGGTCTCTACGACAACGAACTGGAGAGTTTGAAGGATATTGAGGCAATCGGTGAAGACAGTGATTTTGTATTCATTGCTCTGCCCCACGGTCATGCTATGGACGTTGGCCGCAGACTTGACTATCTCCCGACGAGAATCATTGATCTTGGTGCCGACTACAGATTCAACGACACGGCGGTCTATGAGAAGTGGTACAAAGTTGAGCATACTCATAAAGACGCCCTGCGTGTCTATGGACTTGCTGAGATTTATCGCGAGGACATACGCTCCGCCAAAATAATCGGCAATGCCGGCTGCTTTACAACCGCCTCTATCCTTGCCCTTGCTCCTCTGGCGAAACATCATCTGATTGATGTGAACACAATTATTGTCGACGCAGCAAGCGGTGTCAGTGGTGCAGGGCGCAGTCCAAAGCTGGGCAACCACTTCCCTGAACTCTATGACAACTTCAAAGCCTACGGCGTCGCCACTCACCGCCACACACCGGAGATTGAACAAGCAATCGAAGATCTGAGCGGCAGTAAGACCATCATCAACTTCACTCCTCATTTGGTGCCAATGTCTCGCGGTATCCTCACCACTTGCTATGCAAATTTGAGAAGCGGAATTTCTGCTGATATGATTGAGCCTGCCTTCCAAAAAATGTACGGCAATGAACACTTCATCAGACTGCTTGGTCGCGACGCCTACCCTGAGACAAAATATGTGCGTGGCAGTAACTTCTGTGACATTGCCTGGCACATTGATGAGAGGACTAACCGCGTAATTGTGCTGAGTGCCATTGACAATTTAGTCAAAGGTGCGGCAGGGCAAGCTGTGCAGAACTTTAACATTGCGGCTGGTTTTGACGAGGACACGGCACTTGATGTTATCCCTATGTACCCTTGACTAGATTTGAACTTTGCCGATGATCTCACTTATACTGTGCAGATTGCGGCTTTGCAGGTAACTTTCAAGACCGTCAGCAATTTTCATTGTGATTGAAGGGTCGGTGAAGTTGGCTGTACCGACGGCGACGGCTGAGGCACCTGCAAGGAAGAACTCAACGGCGTCCTGCCAGCTCCTTATGCCTCCCATACCAATGACCGGCACTTTGACGGTTTTTGCGACTTCATAGACCATACGGAGGGCAACAGGCTTGACGGCACCACCGGACAGACCGCCTGTAACATTGCCGAGAGTGGGCTGCCAAGTGTTGATATTGATCTCCATACCCAAGAGGGTATTGATGAGTGAAATGCAATCCGCTCCCGCGTCCTCAACAGCACGTGCCATTAATTTAATATCGGTGACATTCGGCGAGAGCTTGACAATGACAGGCTTGCTCGTCGATTTTTTTGCACTTTCCGTAACTTTTGCGGCTGCTTTGGGATCAGTGCCGAAAATGATTCCGCCGTCCTTGACATTCGGGCAGGAAATATTGAGCTCAACGGCCGCCACACCGTCAACGTCAAGGAGCCTTGCAAGCTCGCCGAACTCTTCCGCGCTGGTTCCGGCAATGTTGACAATAACATTCATCTTGTTCTTGATTCGCGGCAAAGTATCTCTCAAAAAAAGCTCAACGCCCGGATTCTCAAGTCCTATGCAGTTGAGCATGCCGGAGGGTGTCTCAGTGATCCTATTGCCATCATTGCCGCGGCGGGGCTTGAGGGTTGTACCTTTGACCATGACCGCACCGAGTCGCGAAAAATCTACAAAGTCGGCAAATTCCTCACCAAAACCGAAAGTACCGCTTGCAGTCAGAATCGGTGTATTCATCTTTATATTGCAAATCGTAGTTGAGAGCAATTTTTTCTCCTCCTTTGAAATATTCAAATTTTTAGTAAATTTGCTAAAAAATCCATATTCAGATTTTCACGAACGATTTTGGCTAATCTCTCATAATTTCGTTGCTTTTCTGCACGGACATTACGAGTGTTTTTTATTGGCTGTAACTTCTTCCTGAGGCGGACGGTGTTGAGAATTTGTCGTCTGAAGTCGTCATTATCAAAAATGCCATGTACATAAGTCCCCAAGATATTTTTGGCGGTTACAATCTTCCTATTATCAAGCCCTTCAGTAATGCCGGAGTGAATCTCATAGCCGTCAAGGTTTTTGCCGGTGATGTGAGTGTTGAGGAAGTCAAAGTCAATATCAGTGATTGTGACTTGACGGGTGAATTTGTCTGCGGCGAAGGTTGTAGTAAGCGGCAACAATCCCAAGCCTTCAACCTCGTCATTGTCTGATTCTGTATGCAGGGGATCGAAAATTTTGCTACCCAGCATCTGAAAACCGCCGCAAATTCCTATAACCGCCCCTCCACTTTTCGCGAATTTTTTGATAGTATTGATAAAACCCGTCTTTTGCAGGTAGATTAAATCTTCAGAAGTATTTTTCGATCCGGGTAAGATGATTATATCAGCACCGTTCAGTTCTTCAACCTTTGCTGCATAGATTAAATTGACATCAACTTCACCGGCGAGGCTGTCGAAATCAGTGAAGTTGGAAATTTTTGGCGTCCTCACAACGGCAATCTTGATCTCGCTGTCGTGGTCGCTGTTGACCTTATCATCAAGCGATACGGAATCCTCATCATCTATACCAAGCCTCTCAATGAAGGGAATCACCCCAAGGACAGGCTTGCCGGTTTTCTTCTCCAAAAAGTCAATCGCAGGTGTGAACAAGCTGACATCTCCGCGGAATTTGTTAATAACGAGCCCTTTTACCAAGTCACGCTCGTCCTCGTCGAGGAGTTCAAGCGTGCCGACTAAAGCCGCAAGAGAGCCACCGCGCTCTATATCGGCAACAAGCAGGACGGGAGCGTTAAGGTATTTGGCAACCCGCATATTGACAATATCGTTTGCCTTGAGGTTGACTTCAGCAGGACTGCCCGCACCCTCAATCACAATCATATCAAAATTTTTGTCTAATCTGTCAAGAGCAGCCTTCACAGCGTCAAAAGCCTTGAGGGAATAGCCTTGATGATATTCCTTTGCACTCATATTGCCGATTGGTCTGCCGTTGATTATAACTTGTGATGTAGAATTGCCCGTCGGCTTGAGCAATACGGGATTCATATCAACATTAGGAGCAAGCATTGCCGCCTCTGCTTGAGCAACTTGCGCCCTGCCCATTTCAAGCCCGTCAGCCGTAACATAGGAATTGAGAGCCATATTCTGTGCCTTGAAAGGCGTCACTTTTAAACCTTCCTGAAAAAAAATCCTGCAGAGTGCCGTTGTCAAAATACTCTTACCGACGTGCGAACTTGTACCCTGCAGCATTATGTAATTAGCCATTGTTTCATCTCCACAAAAATATTAATTTTAACCTTAATCAGAGGTTATAACCTCAATGCAGGATATTTCGACTTTGTGAAGAATCAAGAAATAAAGTCAAAAGCCCAACGAAAAGGAGCATTTCAATGAAGAAATATATTTTTCCGATAGGTATGCTGATATTTGTCTGCATTGCCGGTTTTGTTATTACACATTCAACACAACCCGAAAAGTCCAATGAAGTTAAAACCATTGAAGGCTGGAAACACATTTCATTTGACCAGACGGGCAATTCATACTATATTGATATTAATACTATAGTTAATGACGGCTATGACAAGGACAAGGGCGAGCTACTCTTTCACGCTACTTTTTACAAACTCTACAGCGACAAAGGACGTGAGGAACTGATTAAAGCCTACTCGGACAATGGTGCAGATACTTCACGAATGGCGGAAGTTGATCACGAGATAGATGTAATGCACTTCAGAGATAAAGGCGGCGACAAGTATATCACCGGTGCTGAGTGCAAATTCTACAATGCCGAAAATGTTGAGATACCGTCGATTAATATGTCCGTGACGTTTAATCAGGACACTGAGACACGTCCCATACCTGCCAAGAGTATAGGCGAAAATCTTTACGATTACGCCTACACCCGCGTCAAGAAA
>CAJODU010000070.1 GCA_905233325.1 uncultured Selenomonadaceae bacterium | reverse complement strand
AATTGACGATAGAGTAGCGAGTGAGGCAGTTGAAGGATAAAGAACAATTACACAAAATCACTCTTACACGCGGTTTAAAGCCGTTACCCAAAATCAGTGTTCACAAATGGGCTGATACTTACAGACAACTTTCTAGCGGAATATCTGCCGAACCCGGCAAATGGAAAACTTCAAGAACGCCATATACCGCTGAACCTATGGAGGCGGTAACTCAAAGAGGCATACACAGGATAGTGCTAAAATGGTGTGCACAAGCGGCTAAAAGCGAAATAATGAATAATATCATCGGCAGATTCGCGCACGTTGATCCTTGTACTATCATGATGATACAGCCGACAATAGAGATGGCAAATGATTTTTCCAAAATGCGCATATCGAACATGATTAGAGATACAAAGGTTTTGACGCCTTTGTTTTTTGATTTAAAAGACAGTGCCAAAACAAGAGACAGCAATCAAACGATACTTTCAAAAGTCTTTCCGGGTGGAAGATTAATTTTTTGCGGTGCCAATTCTCCTGCCGGTCTTGCGTCAAGACCTGTAAGAATATTATTGTGTGACGAGGTTGATAGATTTCCAAAATCAGCAAGCACTGAAGGCGATCCAATAGATATAGCTAGTAAGCGCATGTCAACGTTTTGGAACTATTTGTTAGTGATGTGCAGCACTCCGACGATTGAAGGCGAATCAAGAATCGATATTGAGTATATGGCAGGCACTCAAGAAGAATGGCGACACCGTTGTCCTTCCTGCGGTGAATATCACACACTTCATTACAAGCAAATGATAAGCGATTATGAAGAAGTCAAAGATAATGCCGGTCATAAAGTCATTATCGTGAAGTCGGTATTGTGGCGTTGTCCTGATTGTGGACACTCTTTTGACGAACTTGCTATAAAAAGCGCACCTCAAAAATATTTTGCATTGAATCCTGATGCAGCGCAAAACGGAATTAGAAGTTTTTATGTTAATGGATTTTCTTCGCCTTGGCTTACTTGGAGCGGAATAATGAGAGAATGGTTAGAAGCACAAGGTAGACCCGAACGTGAACAAGTTGTGATGAATACGCGTTTCGGTCTTTCTTATCAGATGACGGGAGCCTTTGCAGACGAAATCCAATTTTTAAATCGTTGTGAAGAATATGGAGCAGAATTACCTGATGGAGTTCTACTTTTGACGGCAGCAGTGGACGTTCAAGATAATAGGTTGGAGTATGAAGTCTGCGGTTGGAACGAAAACGAAGAATGTTACGGCATAGTTAGAGGTGTTATAACCGGTCAACCTGATAACAGCTATGTATGGAGAAAACTTGATGAAGTGTTGGATAGGAAATATCACTTGCAAAATGGCAATCCTCTAAAAGTTGTACGTACTTTTATAGATTCCGGCGGTCATTTTACAAGCGAGGTCTATAAATATTGTAAAGACGGCATATATAAACAACGGATAGCAATCAAAGGACAAGGTGGCGCAGGAGTGCCGCTGGTATCTAAGGTTACGCTCTTAAAGGAAGGTATACCACTCCAACTGCTTGGAGTGAATGAAGGCAAGCAGCAAGTATTCAGTCGTCTTGGTATCAAAAAAGTCGGTGCTCAATATTTCCATTTTCCAAAAGACGATGAATATCTTGGACTTCGCGGCTATGACCAAATTTATTTTAAACAACTGATAGCAGAGCATAAAGTAGCTCATAAAAGTGGTGGACAAATTTATTCGATGTGGGAACCTGTGAGCAAGCACGCTAGAAACGAATCACTTGATCTTCGCGTTTACAATCTTGCGGTTTTCAAATCCTGTAAACCTTATATTAATTGGGCGCAGTTAAGAGAAAATGCAACCGGCGAAGTGGCAGTGGAAGAACCTTTACCGGAAAAGACAAGCAAGCCAAAAAGGACAATGATTCGCTCACAAGGCATTAATATATGGAGTTGATTTTTATGGAAGGAAACACAGGAGTGACGAAAGCCTTTCAACATTTAAAGGCAGAGCAACAAGAGAAAATTGCTACACATAAACCTCAATTAATGAAATCAATACTCCAAAATATGAGTTATAGAGAATGGAGACAATATAAATGTAAACAAAGGAGTGATAGATGTGCTAACTCCTATGCAAAAAATAAAAAATGACAGATTGAGAAAGTATCTTGAGGCCGAAGAAGCGGTTTTATTAGGGCAGAGCTACACCCTCCGTGATAGAACGCTAACCAGAGCTGATCTAAACACAATCCGCAAAGTAATTAAAGACTTAATCGACGATGGCGCAACCGTTGACGATGAAGAAATTTTAAATAGAGGCAAAACAAAACGAGTGGTGTTTTTCGATTAAGTTTTGTTTACAAAGTAATTTTTTCTTGCACAACTTATAGAACAATGTTGAGCTTTAGTATCTTTTCTGGTAGTGAACGCAGCGCCACAAAATTTACAAGTTCTTTCTTCGTACTCCCGATGCCGGCTTTTATTCCTATTTTTGCATTTGCGACTACAGAATTGAGGATTTCTGAGCTTATTAGCTTTAAACTCAATACCGCATTCTTTACAAATAAAAGTTTGAATGTTTTCTTTAGCTAACTTCTTTTTATAATCGGCGGAGCATTTTTGGGAACAAAAGCGATTTTGCCCTGTGTTTTGCGTTTCAAAAATCTGTCCACAATTTTCGCAAACAAAAGATTTAATCAGCGTGGTTTTATTATGCAGTTTTCGATGATCTATCTTTGTTAGGAGTTGTAAATTTTTTATGTCGTTGTTGTTAGGATTAAAGTCTCTATGGTGAATTTCACAGCCTGTCGGTATTTCGCCGAAATGATACATCCAAACTGCTCTTTGAATAGAGAATGTATTTGTATAATGCCCACCTTGTTTTTGTCTTTTAAAATTAACTCCATTAAATTTTTGATGATTCTCGTCAATAACCTCAACTTTCGGCGCACCCTCAATCAGTTCTTTTTCAAGTCTTTCAATGGCTGCCAATTCGTAAGGTGTTTCAATTTCAGCCTTGAGTTGAGCAATGAGGTTAGCAACATTTTCCTTGTTTTTCATCTTAAATGCGGCACGGATACTCCGACCTCTATAGGTTGGGGAGGAAGTGCCGCAAAACACCTCCTTGACTGAAATTTTGTAATTTAGTATAATTAAGATGTGAGCCAGACTAAGACACTCGAAGTCGAGAGAACCGTTGGTCAAAGTGCTCAGCGCATATAGACTTTGGTAAACCTAATAAATAACGGGCTTGGGTTATAAGCTTAGGTCAAAACGGGTGTCGTCAACCACCCGATGATGTCTGACCTACGAGAGAGCGTTAGCGATTGAATCTCGCGCCCAGTAAAGACTGGTGTTGGTATGGACAAGCTCCGACCTCTATAGGTCGTGAGTAGTTGACTTTACTTGCCTTCTTTCTTGACAATTAGCACAGTAGGCGGTAAAATAAAATAGAAGTCCGCCACGTGCATTTATGTAACTTTGGTCAGTAACATTATAGCACTTGACGGGCTTTTTAGTCAATAAAAATACGAGGCGCGAAAGCGTCTTTTTTAGTTGGGAGCTAACAATGAGTAAGAAAAAGAAACGTGCACGAGCACCAACAGCAAAAATTAATAATAAATTTATCGCGAGCGGATATTCAGAAGGCGGAGCGAGTCTTACAAACAAAATCTTAAAGAGCTGGTGCCCAGTCAAATTATCTGCAAAAGCTGATATTGACGCGAATTTATACACCTTGCGGAATCGTGCCGCTGATATGGCAATCAACACGCCGATTGGTGCATCAGCAATCAACACATCTGTTACGCACACCGTAGGCGCAGGGTTGACAGTCAATCCTAGACCAAAGATAAATATTCTTGGAATAGACGCTGCGACCGCTCGCGAATGGACACGCCGAACAAAAGAAGAATTTAACCTTTGGGCGTCAACTGTCGATTGTGATATATGCCGTCGGAATAATTTTTTAGACCTTCAGCATATTGCCTATGTGAGTTATCTCACAGACGGTGATTCCTTTGCACTCTTCAGACGAAAACCGCCGACACCTCGCAATCCTTATACGCTTAGGATTCAACTTTTAGAGGCTAATCGTGTTTGCAATCCTCTTGACGGCAGCGTTATAGGTGTAATGCCTTATAGCGTCGAGGCAATGTCAAGAAATGGCAATCGTATCATTAGCGGAATTGAGATCAATGACGACGGCGAAATTGTAGCGTACTATGTTTCAAATCGCGTTCCGAATGACATATTAGGGCGTGATAAGTTGACTGAATGGGTAAGAGTAGAAGCTTTCGGGAAATTAACAGGATTGCCTAACATTTTGCAAATATGCAGAGATGGCAGACCCGACCAATTTAGAGGTGTCCCGTTGCTTGCACCTGTTATCGAAACGCTTAAACAGACTTCAAGATATACAAATGCAGAGTTAGCAAGCGCGATAGTTAAAAGTTTTTTCTCATTATTTTTCGTGCAGCCTGATAGCAATCGCACCTTAGATGATATGCTGGGTGATGCTGTTGTTGGAAATAAAGTAAACGACGCCGATAAACCTGTTGCCGATGTAACTGAGTACAATTTGGGACCCGGCACTTTGAACGCATTGCCTAAAGGTGTAGATGTAAAAGCCATTGACAGCGGAAAATCACAGTCAACCTTCGGGACTTTCACTCAAGAATTAATCTCTCAAATAGGCGCAGCACTAAATATTCCTCGTGAAGTATTGATGAAAACTTTTACGGCAAGTTATTCGGCGTCAAGAGCTGCATTGTTACAAGCTGAAAAAGAGTTTGAGCAAAGCCGCGAATGTTTTATCAGAGATTTTTGTCAACCTATCTATGAAATGTGGCTAATCGAAGCCGTTAGTAGCGGTAGAATATCTGCGCCGGGTTTTTTCGATGATCCTCTCATTCGTGCTGCGTGGTCTAATTCTGAGTGGTATGCTCCGGTAATTGGGCAGATCGACCCCGTTAAAGAAGTTCAAGGTGCACAGCTGAGGATAGCATTAGGATTATCGACACACGAAAAAGAGGCAGCAGAGATGACAGGCACAGACTTTGCCGAAAACATTGAAAAACTTCTCGAAGAGCAAAAGATGATGGAAGAATTAAAACCCGAAATAACGGAAACACCGCCTGAAAATGATGAATTTGACGAAGACGATGACACGGAGGTAGGAGAAGATGTACAGCAAAGAACAGATAATGGCTAGAATAGCACATTTACAAAGTATTTCGCCTTCCGGTGCGTCAAGTTTATTCAACGGACTTTTGACGGCACTCTCCAATTACTTTACACGCGATGAAGAATTTGAACGATTGCTCCGTAAAACTTTTTTGCGTATCATTTCGGATTTTTTCAGCCGCACTATCGTAGTTGAACACGCTGAATTATTACCGCCATTGCGTACAGACTTTCCTCACGGTTATGAAAATGTAACTGATATTTTCGGTGGTGAAGTATTCAAGGCGATAATGGAAATTGACGATGCCGTATTTGTTGCAGCGTTCCGATCAGAGACACAGTCAAACGGCAATTCCGGCGTTACAGTTGTTTGGACTAATCCATATATCACAGCTTGGATTGCAGGATTAAGTAGCTCGCCCGATACCGAAAAGGCAGAACTTGAGGCAATCGGAGAATTTTGTATCGATTGCAACGAGGAAAGAGCATTGCATTATGATTTTCTCGAACTAGGCAGGATACAGCAAGTCTGGACTAAGAATAAAGAAAATTTGGCAAAAAAAATGTACCTCGAAAGAGGTTATGATTGGGTTATTAGTAATTTCAGTCTCAATGTATTTGAACCTTACTATTTGCCGGAGCTAAAGGCAGGTGATGATAATGGCTAAAAAGTTTTGGAACGTCAAAAATGAAGATGAAAAAGCAGAATTAATTTTGTATGGTGAAATTTCTTCAGAAAGTTGGTATGGAGATGAAATAACACCTAAACAATTTGCTGAAGATTTAAAATCGCTCAACAATAAAGATTTAACCGTCCGCCTCAATAGTCCTGGCGGTGATGTTTTTGCCGCTCACGCTATATACAACCTCTTAAAAGCATATAAAGGCAACGTCGATGTAGTCATTGATGGACTTGCCGCCTCTGCTGCGACAATCATAATGTGTGCTGGGCGTGTGACCGCACCAAACAACAGTCTTTTGATGATCCATAACCCTTCGACGGGTCTGATAGGGTATTTTGAAGAAAGCGACTTGAAAAAAGTTGCCGATTCATTAAAAGCCGTAAAACAGACAATAATTAACGTATATTTGAGCAAAACAAGCGGAATTTTATCAGAAACCAAGCTAAAACATATGATGGACGATGAAACATATATGACAGCGCAAGAGGCTAAAGATTTTGGATTCGTTGATGAAGTTGCCGGTGTTGACGCAAATATTGAGAACAAAAACGGAACAATTTTCATAAATTCAGTAGAAATCAACAAAAAATTCTTGCAAAAACCAGATAAATTTGCTGATTTTATCAATAAAAAGAAGGTGAACAAAGTGGAAAATAATTTTGACTTCAACGCGATGAGCGATGAGGAACTTGGAAAAGCGGCAAGAATTTTGCTTAATAGCGGTGATAAGACATTGGAAACAGCAGCAGAATTGACGCCGGAACAGCTGAAAGACTTTCAAGAGCCTAGCCCAATTCACGCAATGCCTAAAAATAATCTTCAAGATGCTGTTTTGGCAGAACGTGAAAGAATGTTGAAACTTGACGCAATGAAAGTCGGCAATCAGATTATTGACGCTTATATCGACACTGCGAAACAGGACGGTATCAGCGTTGAAAATGCTCAAAAGTATGTTGACAAAATGAAGGTATACTGCGAAAAAACAGATACACCTGCACAGCCTTCAACCAATGTCAATTTTGCCGAGGCTCTCAAAGTGATACACGATCAACTTACAAGCGGAGCAGACAGTGTACAAGCGACTAATCCAAGAATGACGCCGGAGCAAAAGAACTTTGAGGAAAGAAAAGCACGTGCTAATCTGATTGCTAAATTTGCAAATGAGGGGAGGGTGCAAGATGTCAAATAAATATTGCTTTAATGTAGATATGGGACAGGAATTCGACGACCTTTTTGCAGGTCCTGAAATCAAGGTAATGAATCGCAATGTCAAAGTTGCAAATGACGCGAAAATTGAGCGCGGTATGCTCTTGGCTGAAAACGGTGGTATTGCGGCACCTGCGACGGCCGCTGATACCGATACAACTCTCTTCATTGCAAGTGAGAATTTTGAGGCAGGGAGCGACACGGGAGTTGTGACAATGGTCTACACTTCCGGCAGATTCCATCGTGATAAAATCAAAGTCGGTGAAGGTGTTGACATTAACAACTTTGAGGAACCACTCCGCAAAGTCAATATCGAACTTACCGGCTTAATTCAGATGAAGGGAGAGATGTAAAAATGGGCATCAACTGGAATTTAAACGACACATTGACACTTATTGATGCTGTCGAATTGATTAAACCGCCTGCGTCTTATCTCTCTGATACATTCTTTCCAAAAAAGCCGCCTGTTGCTCCTTCTACTTATGTTGCGGTTGAGTATCGTAAGCGCGGACGTCAAATACTTGCGCCTTACATCGTATCTTCAGACGTTAAAGGTGTGAATATCGGACGTACAGGCTCTCGTACAAAAGTTTACGCTCCGCCTATGATTGGACCACGCAGAAATCTTGGCATTG
>CAJODU010000069.1 GCA_905233325.1 uncultured Selenomonadaceae bacterium | reverse complement strand
CTTGTCCGCGAAGTCAGTGATTACAGTGTGTTGATGTTCTCGGAGATGGTAAGCTCAACGGGTATACATTACAAGAGTCAAAAGACCTACGAGATGTTGGACTTCACTGATGAAGAATTGCCCATTGCCGTGCAGCTCTTCGGCTCCAATCCCGACTACGTTGCAGAGGCTGCGGAATATGTCTCCACTCTGAATAATGTTGCAGCTGTCGACTTTAATCTTGGCTGCCCCGCTCCCAAGATTATCAAAAATGGCGAGGGTTCTGCCTTGATGAAAGACCTCAAACTTACAGAGAGTGTACTTGCTGCTCTTCGACGGAGTACCCGCTTGCCTGTCAGTGTCAAAATGAGACTGGGTTGGGACAGTGAGCATATCAACGCCGTTGAGGTCGCCAAGATCGCTGAGGCTTGTGGTGTTGACGCCATCACTGTCCACGGTCGTACTCGTGAGCAATTCTACAGCGGCAGAGCTGATTGGGCTGAAATAGCCAAAGTTAAAAAAGCCGTCACAGTACCTGTCATTGCCAACGGAGACATTCGCGACGAGGCCTCACTTGACGCCATTATCAACGAAACCGGCACGGACGGCGTGATGATAGGACGGGCGGCTATGGGCAACCCTTGGATATTCAAGCAGCTCGGTCACTATCTTCAAACCGGCAAGAAATTACCTCCCCCTACACTTGCGGAGAGAGCGGCTGTCATTCACCGTCACCTTGATCTTCTGCTGAAATTTAAGGGTGAATACATCGGTATAAGAGAAATGCGCAAACACGCCGCCTGGTATACTAAAGGTCTAAGCGGCGGGGCAGAACTGAGGGAAAAAATCAACCGCGCTGAGACACGGGAAGAATTTAATCAACTATTCACGATTTAATTTCCGCAAATTCCCTCATTTTGGTTGACTTTAATCACCGTCTCCTATATAATCTATTTCATAGAAATATCATTTTTCTTGATTGAAAAATTGATTTGGAGGCTGCGGTCTTATGCGGAGATACACGGTTTTACTTCTGACGGCGTTTATGTTGATTCTTTCGGCAACGGCAGGGTCAGCTCTCTTGGTCGGAGCAGACAAAAATACTGACATTCCTCGTCAACAGTTGACGGTATACACTACTTTGCCACCGGAACACGCCGAAATATTATCCAGAGCTTACGAGGATTCAAGTCAGGTCAGATTGAACTTTGTCCCTCTTGCTCCTCATGAGTTGGTACAGCGACTCAGGAATGATTCCGTCTCTGATCCAACTGTGGTTACAGTCTCCGATGTCGTATTGGCTGACAAGAATGTTTTGAATATTGCCGCCTCGCTGAATTTGCTCCAGCCCTATGTCTCTGAAATCAATGATGCGGTTAAACCCACATTCAAGCAGGAGACAGGTGCCTGGACGGGCGTTTGGTATGATCCCATCATCTTCTGTATAAACAAAGACTATCTCAAAAGGATAAACGGCGATATTCCCAACTCTTGGACGGAACTCGCCGCCTACAAAAATGTCAGAATCGGTATAACTGATTTTTTGGCAGCAGAGGCCTCTGCTAATCTGATGTTTCAGATGATCAGTCAGTTCGGTGATATGAATACTTACAAAATACTCGGTCAACTTCACCCTAAAGTGGTTCAATATGCTAAATATCTGTCTAATCCTGTTCGTCAGGCAGGTATGGGTGAGGTTGATATTTCTATTGCCGTTGAGAGTGAAACTTTGAGATATATGCAAAACGGTTATCCTCTCAAGATAATTTACCCTTCCGACGGCACTGCTTATTTATTGACAGGTGTCGGTATATCGACGGTTGATTCTTCAAAAGTCAAGCAAGCTCAGCACTTTTCTGATTGGCTTTTGTCTGATGATGCCCAGCTTGCCCTTCAGAGTAGCGGATTTTATTTCCTGCCGACTAATCCTCAAACTCTCGCACATAAAAAATTTGCCGGAAAGAATTTGACTCTTTTCGACAATCTGCAAAACTTCACACCTGAGCAAAAATATCAATTCTTGGATCGCTGGGTCAAACAAGTCAGATTTGGTGGTATAGAATGAGAAAAATTTTTCTATTATTGATAGTAACAGTCTTATTAGTTCATACAAACTGTTTGGCGATGAAGTTGGAAAAGGTTGTTGAACTAGGAAGTATGGCGACTTTTCCGCCGTCAGGTGCATTCAGATTTAAAGGTATCACCTCAAATGACGGAACTTTGGCAAAAGAGAAGGAATACAAGTCCGGCAGGGATTATGCTAAGGGTGTAGCTTGTTTCGGCAGCGGTGATGATGCACTGTATGTCCATTATGATAACAGCTACTACTATACGGAGGACTTTGGCGAGAATGTTTTCAAAAGTAAAGAATTGATAAATTCCTGCAAAATTGGCAGTAGGGATATTGCTGACACTATCATTATTCCCCTGGGTTTCCCTCACACCTGCACTATCTATCAAGTGATCAATGATCAAGGTCTCAAGATGTACCTTCTGCAATATGACATAGGTGCCATACCTTCGTACAAGATGATAGGCAAGCGCGACGGTAAATGGGTGAAATATTTTGAGACTGTGGCTGCCGAACAATATTATGGAATGAGATGGGCTTTTTGCCATAATTACAAGCTCAGCGGTAATGCAATAATATTTGAGTATGGCAAATATATCAAAGCGGAGAATAAATTCGTTACTTCTACAGAATTGCAATTTATATGGAATGATACGGATCGCTGGTTCGGCGTTAATTGTAAAAATTATGATGAGATTGAGAGCGAGACTGTCACCGCTCCCGAAGGTACTTCCGAAGGGTAATACATATTTAACCATTTGATTGGAGATGTAAATTTTAATGAAAGCAGGCTTTGTGAGCCTTGGTTGTGCTAAAAATTTGGTTGATACTGAAGTAATGCTCGGTATAATGCAGTCACATGGTATTGAGTTGACTGCTGATCCTGCCGAGGCTGATATTTTGATTGTAAATACCTGCGCATTCATTGCTTCGGCTAAAGAAGAGTCAATAACGACTATTTTGAATCTTGCCGACTATAAGGAAGCCGGCCGTTGTCGCTCGTTGATAATTGCCGGCTGTTTAGGGCAGCGTTACCGCAAGGAACTCTTGGACGAAATACCTGAGGCTGATGCAATTATCGGCACGGGTGCCTGGAACAGGATAATGGAGGCTATAGAGCAGACTTTGAGGGGTCGCCGCGTCATCATTATTGGCGATAAGGAAATAATATACAGCAAGAATACGCCCAAAGTCAGTGATATGCAGACTTACAAAAACAGTGAGGACGGTCTCATTTATAATGCAGATACGCCGCGAATCAGAACAACGCCGGATTATACCGCCTACGTCAAGATAGCTGAGGGTTGCAACAATCGCTGTGCCTTCTGCTCAATACCTATGATTAGGGGAAAGCAGATCAGTCGTCCCATTGAGGATATTTGTGCTGAGGTTAAAAATCTTGTCTTGCAAGGCGTCAAAGAAATTAATCTGATCGCGCAGGACACAACGAATTATGGTCACGACCTCTACAAAGTACCAAGTTTATCTCGTCTGCTCAAGGAACTGGTCAAAATTGACGGTGACTTCTGGATTAGGATTTTATATTGCTATCCTCGTTATTTCACTGATGAACTCATTGATGTGATTGCGAAAGAACCAAAAATTTGTAAATATGTTGACTTGCCGCTCCAGCACGCCCACAATGATATTTTGAAACGCATGCACCGCCCTGATACTCGTGAATCCATTGAGGCACTGCTTGATAAAATCAGAGCGCGTATACCCGGTGTTGCAATCCGCTCAACTTTTATAGTCGGTTTCCCCGGTGAGACGGAAGAAGAGTTCCAAACACTCAAGGAATTTATACAGACCCAAAAACTGGATCACGTCGGTGTATTTGCCTTTTCTCGTGAGGAAGATACTGCCGCTTATGATATGCCCAATCAAATTGAAGAGGAAGTTGCCCAAGAGCGTTATCATGAGCTTATGAGCATACTGAGCCTCATTTCGCAGGAGATCAACGAGTCACTGGTTGGCAAGGAGTTTGATATATTGATTGAGGGGCGTGACGAAGAAGAATCTGATATCGCGGCAGGACGCTCATATCGCGAGGCACCGGAGATTGACGGACAGATTTACATTGAGGGCGACAGTAAAAGTCAAGTCGGTGATATAGTCAAAGTCAAAATTACTGCCGGCTTTGTCTATGATTTGGTAGCTATGAGAATATAATGTATCAACGGAGGTGATTGAATGATGACAGCAAGAGTCAGAAGTACAGCCTTAGAAGCAATGATTGGGCGAACACTCAAGGAGCACAACTATACTATAGCCTGTGCCGAATCCTGCACCGGCGGACTTTTGACAAGCCGTCTGACTGATATATCCGGCAGCTCTGCCTATGTCAAAAGTTCCATAGTTTCATATACGAACGAAATCAAAATCAATCTTCTCAAAGTCAAGCCGGAAACTATCGAAAAATTTGAAGTTACTTCTAAAGAAGTTGCTATAGAGATGGCTGAGGGTGTCCGTAACTTGATGGGTAGTGATCTCGGAGTTGGTACTACAGGAATAGCAGGTCCCACCGGCTCCACTGAAAAATCACCTGTGGGATTTGTGTATATAGCTCTCGCCGGTCCTCACGGAAGTGTAGTTGAAGAACATCACTTAATTGGTGATCGCTGGGAAGTTAAATGGCAGACTACAGAGGCAGCGTTAATGATGATTCGCAAGTATTTGATTGATAAATGTTCAGAAAATATTTAATATGTGGAGGGCAATTATGTTAAAAAAAATATTTATTTCGATTACAGCTTTAATGGTATGGCTCACGGCGACAGTCTTTGCTGCTGAGGAGAACAGTAACGAGTCATACAACTATGTCAGTCGAGACTATAACTTCAGTATAAAATGTCCCAAGAGACCCAACGTTGTGCCGGCAACAATCTTTTTTGATGATCCCGCCAAAAAGGGCGAAGTGCTGATATTTGAAAATATGGAATATGAAGTCAAACGCGGCTGGGTTGTGCTTGTGGACGCCTTCAATTCTACTTCCGTGCCTGACTTCAACAAGTCCGACAAAAAATTAGTAGATCAATATGTAACTGAACTGCAAAAGCAGGGCTATGAAAATATGAGCATCATTGATATTACAAAGGGAAATAAAGGTATCTTCGCCCTCACCGCTAAAGAGATAGAGATCGACGAAGACGGCGACGGTAAGCCTGATGGTGTCGCAATCGCTGAAAATCAAGCAGCAATCACTTTCTTCCGTATGCCGGACGGCAGATGCCTCTCAATGCAAATGATTGGAACGAATGGTATAGATGATGCCTCTATCAATGAATTCAAGGCGGCACTTTCAACTATAGGTGACAGCACTGCAGCCGTTCAAGAATCAAAGGATAACGATAAGAAGGACAAGAAGGACAAAAAGAATAAAAAATACAAGAAAGATAAAAAGGACAAGAAAAAATAATATTGGGGGGTCAATATCATGGTAGTTTTTCCTGCAATCGATATTAGGGGCGGCAAATGCGTCCGTCTCTTTCAAGGTGATTTCAACAAAGAGACCATTTATTCCAACAATCCTGAAGAAATGGCGGAGCAATGGGCGTCTCAAGGTGCAACTTACCTTCATATAGTCGACCTTGACGGTGCTCGTTCCGGCTCACCCGTCAACGTCTTCACAATCAAGAAAATATTAGAGACTGTTCAGATCCCCATTGAGGTCGGCGGCGGTATCCGTTCACTTGACAATATCTATGATCTGCTTGAAATGGGTGTAGATCGCGTTATCTTGGGGTCAGCGGCTATTGATAACCCTATCCTTGTCAAGCAGGCGTCTCGTGAATTCGGCGACAGCGTTATTGTCGGTATTGATTCAAAGAATGGCAAGGTCGCGGTACACGGCTGGGACGATACAAGCGAAATATCTGCCGCTGAACTTGCAATGAGAATGGGCGATGCCGGTATAATGACAATCATCTTCACGGACATCACCAAAGACGGCACATTGAGCGGCGTCAATGCAGAGAGATTCGCAAATATCGCTATCAGGACGGGTATTTCTGTTATCGCCTCCGGCGGCGTTGCCTCCATAGATGATATTAAAGCACTCAAAAAATACGAGAACGACGGTATTATAGGCGTGATTCTCGGCAAGTCGATTTATACCGGTCAGCTTGATTTGAGTGAGGCAATTAAAATTGCTGAAATCGAAGAAGAAGGAAACGATGGTGACTGAATATTGTTGACTAAGAGAATTATTCCCTGTCTTGATGTCAAAGATGGCAGAGTTGTCAAAGGTACTAACTTTGTTGGTCTGCGCGATGCCGGTGATCCCATTGAACTTGCCAAGAAGTATGACGACGAGCGTGCTGATGAACTGGTCTTTTTGGATATAACCGCCTCACACGAGAGACGAGGAACTATTGTAGATATAGCTAAAGGCTGTGCCTCGCAAGTTTTTATACCTTTCACGGTTGGCGGCGGAATCAGAACTGTTGACGATATGAGGGCAATCCTCAAAGCCGGTGCAGATAAAATCTCAGTCAACAGTGCAGCAGTCAAAAATCCTGAAATCATTCGCGAAGGTGCCGAAAAATTCGGAAGACAGTGTATAGTCCTTGCTGTCGACGCAAAGAGAGTCCGTGACAGCAAGGAATTGTGCTGGGAAGTTTACGTCAATGGCGGCAGGAAACCGACGGGTATTGACTGCCTTGAATGGGTCAAGAAGGCGGTTGTGCTCGGTGCCGGTGAGATACTCTTGACGAGTATGGACGCGGACGGAACGAAGGACGGATATGATATTGAGCTTAATCGTGCAGTCTCTGAGGCTGTCAATGTTCCTGTCATTGCCTCCGGCGGTGCAGGTGAACTTGAACACTTCTACAGAGTCCTCACCGAAGGCAAGGCTGATGCTGTCCTTGCGGCCTCTGTCTTTCACTATGGCAAGTACACTATCAGGCAAGTCAAGGATTATCTTAAATCTCGCGGTGTTGAAGTAAGATTCTGATTCAGGAGATCTATCAAGATGATAATCATAAATGAGGGCGATGGCAAGGGCAAGACCACCGCAGCAATAGGACAGGCAATACGTGCAAAAGGACACGGACTGAGAATCAAAATCATTCAATTCATAAAGAGCGATCCCAGTGGGGAAGTCGAAATACTCAATAAACTTGGAATAGTCGTCGAACAGTATGGAATAGGATTCACCAGCAAAGGTGATAAAACTCTCCACAGGGCGGCAGCAGAGCGAGGACTTCAAGCAGTCAATCAAGCCATAGATAGCAATGATTTTGAGATGATAGTCTGCGATGAGATAAACTATGCGGTGAGTGGCGGGCTTGTCGGTGAAAATCAGATACTTGAAATTATCAACAAAGCAAGAGAAAATAAAATCCACCTTGTCCTGACAGGACGCAACCCTACAGCTAAGATGATAGCGGCAGCGGATATTGTGACAAATATGACGAAAGTTAAACACGCTTTTGATATAGGAATTGAAGCCCAAGCGGGAATAGAATTTTAGTAATTTTGAAAGTGTCCTGGATTTGAATAAAGACACTTATTTTTTTGCTTGATTTTAATGGAATTATAATTTATAATAATATAGAAGTTATTTGAAAAGTATATTTTTATAGCAATGATTAATGCGAGGAAGTGATGATGTGAGGCAATACTTGGTAACAGCAGAAAATTCATCAGAATTAGCATCAAAATTGGC
>CAJODU010000068.1 GCA_905233325.1 uncultured Selenomonadaceae bacterium | reverse complement strand
CTGTTAGAAATGAATACAGAAATCACAAAGATTTTGACATTGTATATACCTTTTTAGAAACATTATATATATCGAATAGAATAAAATTACCATTGAAAAGCATTTTATTGATAGGATATTAATTTTTGAAATGAAAAATTTCTTGATATAAATTTAAGAGGCTGAATGTATGGGAAGAAAGAATTTTACTAATATACCGCTGAGAACTTGGAACTGGCTCGGCGTCAATGAAGTCCAGACTGACGTTGAGGCGGAGGTCGAGACCTTCAGCGTTGCCGCCAACGAGAACAAGAAACTCACTCAAATAAATATGTCAAGTGCTGATTCCGCCAAAAAGTTACATATTAAGGTTGAAGAAAATGCTCAACTTGAATTGACTGTAGTGGATCTATCAGAAAGTGATTCAGCAAGTGAGATTGTCATTGATCTTGACGGCGACGACTCAAAGGTCGACCTTGCTGCAGTTTACTTCGGCGACGGAGGCAACAAACTTGATCTCAACTATATCATTCATCAAAGAGGCAGGCGGACAGAGGCAAATATGTTCGTCAGCGGTGCCCTCGCCGGTGATTGTGATAAGATATTCCGCGGGACTCTGGACTTCGTGAAAGGCTCTAAAGGTTCTGTCGGGCGTGAGCGTGAAGATGTGATTGTTTTGTCTGATACCGTCAGGAATAGGAGCGTACCTTTAATGCTGTCAGGTGAAGATGAAGTCGACGGTCACCACGCTGTCAGTGTCGGACGCATTGACGAAGACAAGCTCTTCTACTTGATGAGTCGCGGATTAGATAAAGTTGAGGCAGAAAAGCTGATTGTTGAGGCAATGTTTAATCCTGTCTTGGATCGCCTGGAAGATACAACCCTTCGTGATGAAATTTATGAAACGATACAAAGGAGGCTTGGCGGTGTCAAGTAACAAATATATTCGTGACTTTCCAATATTAAATCAAACAATGAACGGCAAGCCGATAGTCTATCTTGACAACGGTGCCACCACTCAAAAGCCGGACAGTGTTGTCAGAGCAATCTGCGGCTACTATGGCGGTTGTAATGCCAACCCTCACCGCGGTGCCTATGAACTCAGCGTCAAGGCTACAGATATTTATGAAAGTGCAAGGGCTAAGGTTGCCAAGTTCATCAACGCAGAGAAACCCATGGAAATAATCTTCACAAAGAATGCCACCGAATCGCTCAACCTCGTGGCTTACAGTTACGGTCTCAACAATATCAACGTCGGTGATGAAATAGTATTGACGATTCTTGAACACCACTCCAACCTTGTCCCTTGGCAACAAGTTGCCAAGGCTAAGGGTGCCATATTGAAATATATTTATTTAGATCAAGACGGCAATGTAAACGATGAAGAAATTGACAGTAAGATCACCGAACAGACGAAAATAGTCGCTTTGACGCAGGTTTCTAATGTTCTGGGTCTCGTTAATGATGTCAAGAAAGTTGCTGACAAGGCTCATTCTGTTGGTGCGGTTGTGGTTGTCGACGGCTCTCAATCCGTGCCGCATATGAAAGTTGATGTCAAGGCTCTTAATGTTGACTTCTTCGCCTTCAGCGGTCACAAAATGCTCGCCCCGATGGGTATAGGTGTTCTGTATGGCAAAGAAAAACTTTTGGAAGATATGACGCCATTCTTGACGGGCGGCGATATGATTGAATATGTTGAGGAGCAGACAACGACGTTTGCAGAATTGCCGAGTAAATTTGAGGCAGGCACGCAAAATGTCGGCGGTGCAGCGGGTCTCTCTGCCGCGATTGATTATATCGAAAAGATCGGATTTGACGAAATTGAACGCATTGAACGTGAATTGGTGGATTATGCCCTTCCTCGATTGAGAGAGTTGCCATATATTGAGCTTTACGGTTGCAATTCCAAAAAGAGCAACAAGACGGGGATTGTCACTTTCAATGTCAAAGATGTTCACCCGCACGATGTTGCAACTATCCTTGACGCTGAAGGTGTTGCCATTCGTGCCGGTCACCACTGTGCTCAACCTCTGCACAGGTATCTTGGTATCAATTCCACTTGTCGGGCAAGTTTCTATCTCTATAACTCAACTGATGATGTTGACAGGTTGATCGAAGGCTTGAAAAAGGTGAGGAAGGTGATGCATCTTGATTCTTGATGATATTTATACTGAATTGATTGCCGAACACAGCAGATCGCCCGAACACCGTCACCATATTGACAATCCAACCTTCACCGAGCGTGGACACAATCCAAGCTGCGGCGATGAGATTACTTTGGAATTGAAAGTCGCTGACGGAAAGATCGCTGACGCCTCATTCACGGGTGTCGGCTGTGCTATCAGTCAAGCCTCAACGGATATGATGATTGAATTGCTCAAAGGCAAGAGTGTCGAAGAGACTCAACGACTGGCGAATCTCTTCTTGTCGATGATTAAAGGTGATGTCACTGATGAGGCGGAGCTTGAAGATTTAGAAGATGCTGCCGCACTCAAAAATATTGCAAATATGCCGGCGCGTGTCAAATGTGCAACTTTGGCGTGGCATACTTTAAATAGTGCAATTAACGGTAGAAAAGGATAAAATAATAGGGGTGTCATTATGAGTAATTTTGATAAATTTATGGAGAAACACGGCAACAAATTATATGCTAAAGCCAAAAATAACACTAAATATAATGCTCAAGGCTATGCTGTAATAAGTAAAAATGATGAATGGATAGAAGAAACCGAGTGGGACGAAATGTATAATAGCATTACAAAAAAAGAGGTTGTAATACATTCCAGAGATGATGAATATTTAGTAGTCAAAATTACAACTCATAAGCCGCGAAATAGTGATAAATTTGATGTGGAACTGGATAAGTGGCAAGCAGCAAGTTTAAAATTTCCATCAACAGCAAGAGTATCAAAGTTAAGAACATTACCAGAGAAAAATTTCATAAATAAAATTGGAGTTATACACGATTCTGATTGGGTACTGGTGACAGAAAAAGTAGAAGAATCATTGAATGAGTAAATTATCATATTAATTGGATATTAGAGGTGGAATATTGTTAGATAAATTGCAAGCCATAGAGGACAGATATTTGGAACTGGAATCCATGCTCGGCGATCCTTCCGTCGTCGCCAATGTTGAACGATTTACAAAAGTCACCCGCGAACATTCCTCACTTGAAACGGTCGTCGAGAAGTTCCGAACTTACAAAAAAATCTGCATAAATATTGACGAAGATAAGTCTGTATTAGATGAATCAGATGATGAAGAATTAAAGGCAATGGCGTCTGAGGAATTGTCGGCATTGCGAAAAGAGAAAGAACTTCTTGAGAAAGAATTTCCTATCCTCCTGTTGCCTAAAGATCCGAACGATGATAAAAATGTTATAGTGGAGATTCGCGGCGGCGTTGGCGGTGATGAGGCAGCTCTCTTCGCCGGCGACTTGTTCAGAATGTATACCAGATACGCTGAGAGGCAGGGCTGGAAAGTTGATATAATGGATTCTAACCCGACGACTATCGGCGGTTTTAAAGAGATTGCCTTTGCTATCAATGGTTATGGTGCCTATTCTAAGCTCAAATATGAGAGCGGTGCACACAGAGTGCAGAGGATTCCCGTCACGGAATCAAGCGGCAGGATTCACACTTCAGCAGTGACAGTTGCCGTCCTGCCTGAGGCTGAGGAAGTCGATGTTGTTATCAACCCCAACGATCTGAGGATTGACACCTACTGCGCGAGCGGCGCGGGTGGACAGTATGTCAATAGAACTGAAACGGCGATCCGTATAACTCACCTTCCAACGGGTATAGTTGTACAATGTCAAGATGAGAAGTCTCAACTCAAGAACAAGGAAAAGGCAATGAGGGTGTTGAGGTCAAGGATTCTTGATGCGGCGAGGCAGGAGCAATCTGACGCTATCGCCGCAGATAGAAAAAATCAAGTCGGCAGCGGCGATCGTTCAGAAAAGATTAGAACTTACAACTTCCCTCAAGATCGCGTGACAGATCACAGAATAGGCTTGACTCTTCATAAATTGGGAGCGGTACTCAACGGTGAACTGGATGAGATAATAGATGCTTTGATTACCGCAGACCAAGCTAAAAGGTTGTCATCACAATGAATATAAAAGAGCAATTAAAAATAGCCGCAGATATTTTGAATAAACATAACGTTGAAAGTGCAAGGCTTGAGGCAGAAATTCTGCTTGCTCATACCCTCAACGTCGGTCGGCTGTATTTATATATCAATCCTGAGCAGACAATATCTCAAGAGCAGGTTGACGATTATAATAAATTGATTGAAAGGCGAACGAATCACGAGCCGACTGCCTATATACTTGGGCATCGTGAATTCATGGACTTGGACTTAATCGTCAATGAAGATGTGCTGATTCCCCGCCCTGAGACTGAGGTATTGGTTGAGAGTGTCATTGATCATCTCAACGATAACACAGGCATTATCAAAATCGCTGATATTGGAACAGGTAGCGGTGCCATTGCCATATCTCTTGCTAAAAGTCTGTCCGGCGCGTCGGTTGAGGCTGTTGATATTTCGGAAAAGGCAATCAATGTTGCTAGGTTGAATATAGGCAAGTATAATCTGCTTGGCCGCATTACAGTTCATCTTGGTGATTTGCTTTCTCCTTTGAATGGCAAAAAGTTTAATGCAATCGTTTCCAACCCTCCTTACATTCCCAGCAGAGTGATTGATACTCTTCAGGCAGAAGTCAAAGATTATGAGCCTTCAACTGCATTGGACGGCGGCATGGACGGTTTGGACTTCTACAGACTTTTATTTAAGGAGTCGCCTAAGTTTTTGATTGACGGCGGATTCTTGGCAGTTGAAATCGGCTTTGATCAGGCAGAATCAGTAAAAAAATTGGCAGAGGCCGAAGGACAATTCAAAGATATAGAAATAATCAAAGATCTATCAAAGAATGACAGGGTGATTATCGCGAAATATGGAGACTAAATTGATAAAAGTGACTGCCGGTGACACAGGAGCGATTGAAGAAGCGGCTGATATAATCAAGAGCGGCGGACTTGTAGCCTTCCCGACGGAGACAGTCTACGGTCTCGGTGCTGACGGTCTTAATAAAAAAGCTTGTCAAAGAATCTACGAAGTCAAAGGGCGGCCGAATAATAAGCCGCTTTCTCTGCTGGTGTCTGATATGGCAATGATTGAGGAACTTGCTGATATTTCACCACTTGCAGAGAGATTGATAAATAGATTTATGCCCGGACCGCTGACGCTGATATTGCCGAGCAGAAAATCTGATTCAACTGTCGGTGTGAGAATGCCGGCGAATGATATTACACTTGCACTGATAAAGGCCGCAAATGTCCCTATAGCTGCACCGAGTGCAAATATTTCCGGACAATCACCACCGACAACCGCTCAAGAAGTTTTCAATGCTTTCAACGGCAAGATACCGCTGATTCTTGACGGAGGGGCTTGTCAATTTGGTGTAAGTTCCACAATAGTGAATTTGACAAAAGAGGAGCCTTTAATTTTGCGTGAAGGTGCCATCAGTCTTAAAAGTTTAAACCTTCAATAAAATCAAGGGCTTTTCGTAAGGCTCTTATTTTTTAATATATTTGTTCAAAAAATTGGGGAGGTTGAGACCATGATTGCAGTTAATACTTTGTTTGAGACGGAATATTCTTACGATGAGGCCAAAATAATAATTTTTGGTGCACCGTTTGACAGTACCACTTCATATCGCCCGGGCACTCGCTTTGCCTCCAGAACTATGCGCGCCGAATCCTACGGTCTTGAATACTATTCACCTGCGCAGGATTTTGAACTTACCGACGTGCCTTTTTTTGACGCCGGCGATCTCAATCTCTCCTTCGGCGACACTAAGCAAACCCTCAACATCATTGAGAATTATGTCGCTGAGGTTATGGTTGATGATAAGTTCCCATTGATGATTGGCGGCGAGCATTTGTTGACGCTTGCTCCTGTCAGTGTTGCCTTCAGAAAGCACAGTGACCTTGCCCTCATTCACTTCGACGCCCATGCTGATTTGCGTGATGAATATCTCGGCGTCAAACTCTCTCACGCCAGCGTTGTCCGCAGGATTTACGACCTCCTCGGTGATGGTTCTGTCTTTCAATTCGGCATAAGGAGCGGCGACAAGGCTGAATTTGACTTCGCCAAGCAGCATACATATTTGAATCTCTTCGACTTCAACGGCTTGGAGGAAGTCATTAAAAAACTTCAAGGTCGTCATGTATACTTCACGCTTGACCTTGATGTCTTGGATCCCTCCGTCTTCCCCGGCACAGGAACGCCGGAGGCAGGTGGTGTCAGTTTCCTTGAGTTGATGAAGGCGGCTTTTATGGTGTTTGACGGCTGTGATGTGGTTGGTTTTGATATGATGGAGCTGTCTCCGCCGTATGATCCTTCGGGTATTTCCACCGCCACCGCCCTCAAACTTTTGAGGGAATTTTTGATTCGTATCAATAGAAACATTGAAACGGTAAGGGGTTGATCTCTTGTCTGCAAAGGTATCAGTAGTCATTCCTATGTACAATACCGAAAAATATATTCGCCAATGTCTGATAAGCGTACTCTCTCAAAAATTTCAAGATTATGAAGTCATTGTCGTTGATGATTGCAGTAAAGATGGAAGTGCGGCGGAAGTTGAAAAATTGATTCCTCATTTTGAAAATCGTCTTAAATTGATTCGTCGCGACAAACAATCCGGCTGTGCAGGAATACCTCGCAATGAGGGCATAAAAGCCGCTGAAGGCAAGTATATCGTTTTCCTTGACAGTGATGATATGCTCCTGCCAACTACGCTGATGAATTACTTTGAGATTGCTGAGGCAACAAAAGCCGATGTCCTCCACACGGAGAAAGTGCTGGTCTTTAATGATGACGGCAAGCGTAAATTTAGCCGTGATGAATTGGTTCCGGCGGCTAATGAGAACGGCGATTTTGTCGAGGATATTACTTTTGAGACGGACGATCTGACGGAGAGAATCAAGCGTTATCATTCAAAATATTTCTTCTGGGCACCCTGGGGTAAACTATTCAGACGTGAATTTCTGCTGAAAAATAATATCACGTTCCCTTCAATGAAAATGAGCGAGGATATGATTTTTTGCTTTAAGTGCCTGTTTCTCGCCAAAAAATATGTCCGTATTCCTCAAATAACCTATATCTATCGTGAAAGGCAAGGATCATTTATGCGGTCTCACTCTAATGCTGAGGCGGAGATCAATAAGTGGATGTCGGTTATCATTGAGGGAATGAATCTGCTTGATGAGTTTATGTCTAAGCAAAAATTTTTTGACAAGCATTTAGACTTGAGGTACTTGGTGACAGATTTTTTTATGAAGCAGCATTTTGAATTTTTGAAAAATCTTCTGGACAGTCTCAAGTCGCACGAGATAGAGTATCTGGTTTACAGATATTTGAATAAGAATGAGATCAAATGTCCTGCACTGACTGCCTACCTTTTTACTGAAATGAGATCGCAAAAGCTGTCTGAATGATAAAAAAAATAATACTTGCAATTCCGTAATAACATGATATAATAAAAATGACAAAACGCCCTGCAGTGCAGAGCGTTTCGGGTGCCACGACAAACGGTCTGGTGCCTCGTAGAAAGTTGAAATAAATCAACCGTCTGGAAGGGTGGAAAACTTCAGACGGTTGTCGTGTTTATTTTGTCAGGAAGAACGCCGTTATCACCATAAAGCACGTTGGAAGCCCTTTGTTATAATATGTATGGTATTCTTTTTTCATAAGGTTCCGACAGTAGCCTAATGCTATCGTTAATTGCTCCAAAGGGAGCATTGGTAGTGAAAGTCTTAAGGAACAAGTATTAGTCCTGCCGACTTTCGAGTTTGCAGGGAAATCTTTAAGTACTTAAGAACCCCAGGGATTTATCCTTGGGAGCTGTCAGAAAGCATTGTCTGTGTACAGTGCTTTTTTAATGAGATTTTTATCGAACAGTGACCTCTTTTAAAAAAATTTATTTTTTTCTGAATTTTTAGAAGGAAAAAATTAAAGCAGATAGAATAGAGAAAATAAGAAAGTCATTGCGGCTTAATATCGTATTGTTTCAATCTAATCACGATGATTTTGTTTGAGGTTGTCATTGCATTTTGTTTAATGATAGTTAAGCTGATAGCCTTATTAATCAAAAAATTAAATAGTTGGGGGGATATTTTCATGAGAAAGACAGAATGCTTGGCAATGATACTTGCCGGTGGACAGGGCAGCCGTCTCAAGGCCTTGACCAAAACCGTCGCGAAACCTGCTGTTCCGTTTGGCGGAAAGTATCGTATCATCGATTTTCCACTCAGTAACTGTGCAAACTCCGGCATAGAAAAGGTCGGCGTGCTTACCCAATATCGTCCGCTTGAATTGCATAACTATCTTGGATCAGGCAGTGCTTGGGATCTTGACAGAACAGGCGGCGGACTTTTCATTTTGCCCCCATACGCACGCGAAAAGAGTGCTGACTGGTATCGTGGTACAGCCGACGCAATCTATCAGAATATCAACTTTGTTAAACTCACCGATCCTGAGTACGTTCTGATTCTCTCCGGCGACCACATCTATACCATGGATTATTCTTGGATGCTTGAATCTCACAAGAGGAACAAGGCCGATGCCACTATTGGTGTCTTTGAAGTTCCTTGGGATGAGGCTCCTCGTTTCGGTATTATGAATACCGACAAAGAGACCGGCAAGATCGTTGAATTTGAAGAGAAACCGGCAAATCCAAAGAGCAACTTGGCCTCAATGGGTATTTACATTTTCAGTGCCGATATTTTCATTAAATACCTCGAAGAGGACGGCGTCAACGAAAATTCCAGCCATGACTTCGGTAAGGATATTATTCCTAAGATGCTCAACGATGGTCTTGGTCTCTATTCTTATGCTTTCGATGGTTATTGGAAAGATGTCGGAACAATCGAGAGTCTCTGGCAAGCTAATATGGATCTTCTTCAGGATCAGCCGCCTTTTGAACTTAATGGCGATTGGAAGATTTATTCCTCTAACCCATCAATGCCTCCACACTATGTCGGTGAAAATGCAAGCGTAAAGGAGTCAATGGTTTCTGAAGGCTCCAAGATTCTCGGTGAAGTCTCAAAATCCGTGATCTTCCCCGGCGTTCGCATTGGTAAGGGTGCAAAAGTTACCAACTCGGTTATCTTCCCATTCACTACGATTGAAGATAACGCCGTTGTGGATCATTCAATCATTGCACAAGATGTGACTGTAAAAGCCGGTGCAAAAGTACAAGGCAAAGAAGAAGAAATTCTGGTTATCGCTGAAGGCGAGACTGTCAACGCTTAAACCTTGATTAACGTGAATATTTGAACCTTCAAGAAAGGGTGAATTGTTTTGAAGCAAGTAATGGGTATCGTAAACCTTCAAGAAAGTAATGCGACGATTCGCGATCTTACAGCGACTCGTGCGGTTGAGTCTCTGCCATTTGCCGGTCGCTATCGTCTGCTTGACTTCGCGCTCTCAAGTCTCGTCAATTCCGGCATTAACAGCGTTGGCGTCATGCTGCCGGATTTCTCCCGCTCAGTTCTTGATCATATCCGCAGCGGTAAAGATTGGGATCTTGCACGTCGTCGTGACGGTCTTACCTGGCTGCCGGCTGCTCTGCCTGACGGCGACTCAAGAAAAGGCGATCTTAAAGACCTCTATGCCAATCTTGATTTTGTTGAGCTTAATGATAGAAAATACGTTGTCCTGACAACGGGCAGCTTTGTCTACAATATTGATTTCAATGATGTTTTCAAGTTCATGGAAGACACCGAAGCTGATATTACTATGGTTTATCATGTTGCAAAACGCGACAGAAATGCCAAAAATGTAGTCGTTCAGACCAGCACAAACGGTATCGTCACTGATTTGGCTGAGACTTCCACAGTCAAAGTCGGCGACAAGCTCGCAATGAGCATTTATATTATGCCGGTGCCGACTTTCGCTTATATCGTTCGCTCAACTTATGAACGTGGTGGTCAAGACTTCACCATTGACGGAATCATTCGTCACGCCTCCGAGCATAAGATCAGTGCTTATGAGCATAAAGGCTATATCGCACACATCAACTCAACTGCTGAATATTATAAAGCTAACCGCGATATGCTTAATCCCGAAATTTGGGAGCAAATCTTCATGGATAAGGCTCACCCGATTTTCACCAAAGTTAAAGACGAAGTGCCTGTCCAATACAAAAATACTGCAAACGTCAAAAATTCACTCGTTGCCAACGGCTGTATTATTCGCGGCACTGTCGAAAACAGCATTATCTTCCGCGGCGTAACAGTTGGCAAAGATGCTGTAGTTAAAGATTGTATCCTCATGCAGCGTTGCGACGTTGGTGAAGGTGCAAGAGTTGAAAATCTCATCGCCGACAAGAATGTCATCATCAGCAAAAACAGATGGCTCAAAGGCGCGGAAAATTATCCTTACATTGTTGCCAAGAACGTAAGAATCTGATTAACTGAAATATAAGCAGATCGGTAGGTAGCGGGTGATTTTTTAATCGTCTGCTATCTGCTGATTGCTGATATAATAAATTGAGAAAGCGGTGGTAAAACTTGGCGAAAGAAAAAAATGATAAAAAAGATGTACGCAGTAAAGAATATGAAAAGCTCAAGGAGAACCTGAAACAGCGTTTTGTGAGTTCGGCTCACATTATGTTCGGACGTGGTATTGAAGAGCTGCCGATGGGTGAGATTTATAAGACAGTTGCTGCTGTAGCAAAGCAGATCATTTCGGAAAATTGGATTAAAACCAACAAAACGTACATGGATCGCCAAGAAAAGCAGGTCTACTACTTTTCCATCGAGTTTCTCATGGGCAGACTCCTTAAATCCAATTTGATCAACCTCGGTATTGAAGAGGCTGTATCTGAAGTCTTGGAAGACCTTGATTTAAATCTGCAAGATGCCATTGAAGAAGAGCCTGATGCAGGTCTCGGCAATGGCGGTCTGGGACGTTTGGCTGCTTGTTTCATTGATTCGCTGGCAGCACACAGACTTGCAGGTCATGGTTGCAGTATTCGCTATCAATACGGTCTCTTTGAGCAAAAAATTCTTAACGGTCAGCAAGTCGAAATTCCCGATAACTGGCTGCGTGACGGTTTTGCTTGGGAATATCGCAAACCTGACAAGGCCATCAATGTCAAATTCTACGGCAATGCTTACATGAAAGAGCAACCGGAAGGTGGTCTTAAACTCGTACATGACAATGCCATGATTGTTATGGCAGTACCTTATGATGTCCCGATTGTCGGGTATCACAATAAGACAGTAAACACTTTGAGACTTTGGAACGCTGAAGTCAATCGCGATTTCTCCGATTATGGTATGCTGAATCATGAGCAAATGAGAGCTAAGAGAGAATATCGCGAATTTGTTGAGAGTATCACAAATTACCTCTATCCTGATGACAGTACTTTTGACGGTCGTCGTATGCGCTTGATTCAAGAATACTTCCTCGTCTCCGCAGGTGTACAGAGCATTGTTCGCCACTTCCTGCGTACAGGAATGAATATTCATGAGTTTGACAAGAAAGTCGCTATCCACATCAATGATACACACCCTGCACTTTGCGTTGCCGAACTTATGAGGATTTTTGTAGACGAATGTGAGCTTGAGTGGAATGAGGCTTGGACAATTACAAGAAATACCCTTGCTTACACTAATCATACTATCCTGCCTGAAGCTCTGGAACGCTGGCCGGTTGACATGTTCAAGGAATTGCTGCCTCGTATTTATATGATCATTGACGAGCTCAACAAGCGTCACGTTGAATACGTCAAGGCACGTTATCCTGACAATGTTGACAAACTCCGTGCCATGTCCATCATTGAGGCCGGTGAAGTACATATGGCGCGCCTTGCAATCGTCGGTTCACACTCCGTCAACGGCGTTGCAAGAATCCATTCCGATATTCTGAAGTCGACTACTCTGCATGACTTTTACGAATACTGGCCGAGAATGTTCAACAATAAGACAAACGGAATCACTCATCGCCGCTGGTTGATGGGTGCTAATCCTGAGTTGGCTGATCTCATTGACGACACCATTCGCAGTCGCGTTTGGCACCGTCACCCTGAGCAGCTCGATCTCCTCAATGATTCCGTTGACGACAGGACATTCCTTGAAGGACTCGACAGAATCAAGCATATTCGTAAAGTATCTCTTGCCGAGTACGTCAAGAAACACAATAATATTGAAGTCAATCCTGATACTATTTTTGATATTCAGGTTAAGCGCATTCATTCATACAAGCGTCAGCTTATGAATATTATGCACATAATTTATCAGTATCACAAGATGAAGTCCGATCCCAGTTACAAGCCTCTGCCGACAACTTATTTCTTCGGCGGCAAAGCTGCACCGGGTTACTTCATCGCTAAAGAGACAATCAGGCTTATTCTTGCAGTTGCGGCTAAGATCAACAATGATCCTGCCGTCAACGACAGGTTGAAGGTTGTATTCATTGAAAACTTCGGCGTCTCCATTGGTGAGATTGTCTATCCTGCGGCTGATGTTTCCGAGCAGATTTCAACAGCATCAAAAGAGGCTTCCGGCACAGGCAACATGAAGTTTATGATGAACGGTGCGATCACTCTGGGTACTCTTGATGGTGCTAATGTTGAGATTCGCGATGCCGTCGGTGATGAAAATATCGTCATCTTCGGTCTCAAGGCCGGTGAGGTTCTCCGCTACTATGCAACCGGTGAGTATTCTGCTTGGAATGAGTACAACACCAACGAGAATGTTAAAACCGTAATGAATCTCTTGCCTAATGGTCCGTTCGGTAACTTCCAATCGCTTTTTGATTACTTCCTGCATGGCAATGATGAATTTTTCATTCTCAAGGATTTCAACGCCTATATTGAGGCACATGAGCAGATTTACACTCGTTATCAAGACAGAATGGGCTGGCTGCGTTCTGCTGCAATGAATATTGCAAATTCCGGTCGTTTCTCCTCTGACAGAACTATCGACGAGTATGCAAACGAGATTTGGAAAATTAAGCCTGTGATGATCTCTTAACTTATTGTGAAAAAACAAAAAAAACATAAATTGGGAGGTTCGATTGATCTATGAAGGTTCTTTATGTAGCTTCGGAAGCAGTACCTTTTTGCAAAACAGGCGGTTTGGCTGATGTTGCCGGAACTCTGCCGAAAGCATTGAAAGAGGCAGGCGTTGATGTTCGTGTTATCATGCCTAAATTTGGTGCAATTTCCGAAAAATATCGCAATGAAATGGAACACGTCTATGATGGCAATGTTTATGTCTCATGGCGCAGCAAATATGTCGGTATCGACAAGTACGAACTTGACGGCGTAACTTATTACTTCGTTGACAATCAGGAATATTTCAATCGTGACGGTTTCTACGGCTATGATGATGATGCGGAGCGTTTCTCCTTCTTCTGCCGTGCTATCCTCAATTCTCTTGAGGCTATGGATTTCTGGCCGGATGTCATCAACGCCAACGACTGGCATGCTGCACTTGTTCCTGTCTTTTTGAAACTGGAGCATCAAGGTGACGAGCGTTATGCAGGTATCAAGACGATCTTCACGATTCACAATCTCAAATATCAGGGTGTATTCCCAAAGACTGTCATGGACGACGTACTTGGTCTCGATTGGCAGTATTTCAACAATGGCGATCTTGAGTTCTACGATGCAGTCAACTTTATGAAGGGCGGTATCATCTACGCTGATTATGTTTCAACCGTCAGCAAAACCTATGCTCAAGAAATTCAATACGAATATTTCGGTGAGCATCTTGACGGCCTTCTCCGCAAGCGTCGCGATGATCTCTACGGTATCGTCAACGGTATTGATTATGATACCTTTAACCCTGCAACGGATAAAAATCTCTTCGTCAACTATGACAATACCGATAAATTCAACAGTTTTGAGCGCAAATGCGACAACAAAGAGAAATTGCAAGAGTTGCTGGGGCTTCCAAAGGGTCGTAAGATTCCTATGGTTTCAATGGTTACTCGTCTTGTTGCGGCGAAAGGGCTTGATCTGGTTGTTCGTATGATGGACGAGCTCCTCCAGCACGAGGATTTCCAATTCGTCCTCCTCGGCACCGGCGACAAAGTCTACGAAGACTGGTTCAAAGGTCTTGCTTGGAGATTCCCGAATAAAGTCTCCACAAATATTCTTTTCAACAATGAACTTGCTCAGAGAATTTACGCATCTTCTGATATTTTCCTCATGCCTTCCAACTATGAACCTTGCGGAATTGGTCAGTTGATTGCTATGCGCTATGGTGCAGTCCCTGTTGTCCGTGAGACAGGCGGCTTGAAAGATACTGTCCAGCAATATGATAAGTATGCAAAGAGCGGCAACGGTTTCGTATTCTCCAACTACAACGCCCATGAGATGATGTACTCTCTCAAACGTGCCCTCAGCACTTATGGCAGCTTTGAAGTCTGGATGCAGATTGAATACAACGCCATGAACAGCGACTATAGCTGGAAAGAGTCCGCACGCGAGTACAAGGAACTCTACGAGAAACTTATTCAGAAATAAAATATAATGTTAAGATAAAGCGGTCCGGCGAAAATATCATTCGTCGGACTTTTATCATTTGCATTGTAAACAGATTAGGAGTATTGAAATGATCCGAGAAGTCTTAGTCGTTGAGGGCAAGATGGACGTTGCTGCAATTAATAAAGCCGTTGAGGCTGATTGTATCATCACCGGCGGTTTTACCCTCAACAAGCACACATTGAACGATATTGCCGCCGCCTACAATCGCCGCGGTATTATCATTTTGACTGATCCCGATTCAGCCGGCGAGAGGATTCGCAAATTCCTTACCAAAAGATTCCCCAACGCCAAGCACGCCTTTGTTCCAAAGGTTGACGCCACTGCCAACGATGATATTGGAATTGAACAGGCAAGCCCTGAGGCGATTCGTACAGCATTGAAAAAAGTCCGCACCCTCACTTTTGAGCCGACGCAGACTTTTAGTAATGACGATATGATTAAATACAAACTCAATGGTTTTGCTGATTCCTCTGAGCGCAGAATGAAACTCGGCGCAGCTTTAGGTGTAGGTTTTGCCAACGCCAAGAACTTCCTCAAGCGTCTCAATCACTATGGCGTTACTCGTGAAGAGTTTGAAAATGCTGTTAGATCCTTGAACTGATCAACAGATACGCGGTACAATAGCACCAAGCGGCATATCAACCACTCTGACTGATCCAATTAAAGTCCGCAGACCCACTCTTCCGCGTGATTCATTTGTCACTTCACCGATAACCGCAGCATTGACGCCATAGCGGTGATTGTGCATAACACTCAAAACATCATCAACTTTATCATCAGGCACAAAGGCTATAAATTTGCCCTCGTTGGCGAGTTCCAGCACATCAAAGCCGAGAATATCACAGACGTTTCATTAATCGGCAATCTATCCTCATCAATGATGATACCTACATTCGACGCCGCAGCAATCTCATTCAGGACAGCAGCGACACCGCCGCGTGTGGGATCGCGTAGAGTCGGGATATTTGGTGCGACTTTCAATACTTCGGCTGTAATTTCGGCGAGCGGTGCACAGTCAGAACTGAGATCAAGGTCTAAACCGTGGCGGCTTGCAAGAATAGATGCAGAATGATCGCCAATGGTGCCGCTTATTATAACCTTCATTCCAACTTTGACGGAATGAGGGTCTATTTTTGTGCCTTTGATGATCTCGCCGATTCCGGCGGTGTTTATGAAAATACCGTCGCATTGCCCTTTAGCCACAACTTTCGTATCACCTGTGACAATGTTGACACCTGCCTCCTCCGCTGCCGTCTTCATTGATGTAACTATTTTTTTGAGATCATCAATCAGAAAGCCTTCCTCAATGATAACGCCAACGGACAGCACCTTCGGCACAGCTCCCGTCATTGCAAGATCATTGACAGTGCCGCAGACAGACAACTTGCCTATGTCACCTCCTCTGAAGAAGAGCGGACGTATAACGTAACTGTCCGTCGTAAAAGCTAATTTGCCGCTCATTGATAAGATTGCACCGTCATGCAGGACATTCAACATTGAATTACTAAAGGTCGGCTGTATAATTTTTTCGATAAGTTCTCGGCTCATCTGTCCGCCTGCTCCGTGTGCAAGTGTGATTTTATCGTTGCTCATTCTTCATTCCTCGCTTGTTTTTTATAAATTTCAACAAAATTTCTTCAGCTTCGTCGATTGTCATAGCATTTGTACTTATATCAAGGCCGGTTGCCTTCAATTTTTTAAGGTATTGCATTGATGAAGGCGGAGCAAGTCCGGCACGCTGCAAAATATCATCATTTTGGAAAATTTCACGCGGTGCACCGTCAGCTAAAATCTTGCCTTGACTTAATATCAGCAATCTGTCAGCAAATTTGGCAATATCGTCCATTGAATGAGAGACCAAAATAATGGTGACTTTTTGTTTATGGTGAAGGTTGTTGAGATTTTGCATTAATTCTCTGTGAGCTTTAGGATCAAGCCCTGCAGTCGGTTCATCAAGTATCAGATATTTAGGCTTCATTGCAAGCACTCCTGCAATCGCAACCCGCCGTTTCTGTCCGCCACTCAACTTAAATGGCGATAAATCTTTCAAGCTCTCATAAGACAGACCCACCAATTCCATAGAAGTGACTACACGGCTCTTGATTTCCTCTTCACTGAGATTTAAATTCTTCGGAGCGAAGGCAATATCCTTTTCGACGGTTTCCTCAAAGAGCTGAGTTTCAGGATATTGAAAGACTATTCCAACCTTTAGCCGTGCTGCCCTCACGGAGGCTTTATCTTTAGAGTTCAAATCTACATCATCAACGACTACGTTCCCAACGGTCGGCTTGATAAGTCCTGCCGGTAATTGAATCAGCGTTGACTTACCGGAACCGGTATGCCCCGCAATGGCAAGGTATTCGCCCTCGTTGATTTTGAGACTAATATCTGACAGAGCAATCTTTTCAAAAGGCGTCTTCTTCATATAAGTGTATGAGACACTTTTAATTTCTATTGACAATTTAATACCCCGCTCAAAATTTCACTCCTGTTTCACCTTGATTAAAACTCGTTCTCGATATTTCAATATATTTATCACACAAAAAAGCATCGCCAACAAAATGAATACTTTTAAAATTTTCACCCTGATACACCTCGAAGAAATTATATAACCATTTCAAAAAAACTTCAACAAAAAAGCAGGTTTCCCTGCCAACAAAATTATCAATCTATTTTTTCTCTTGACTGTATGTTATATCACTAAACGAATCAGATTTACTTTCAATTTCATCAATAACGAGAGAAGTCAGTTTGTCAGTTGTGATTGCAGTAGAGTTTGAATCATTCTGAAGAATAGAATCAAGCCCGCTACTATTATTCATCATCACATCATCTTCAGCAAACCAGAAGTCACTTTCACGCTCAATATAAGCACTTTCTTGATAAGCAGACTCATTGTAATTGCTATATTCATTCTTGGAATTGGCCACAGATATATTTTTGTCTGCTGCATTTTTAAGCGTCAATTTATTACTGCCGATCGTCAATACATAATCCTTGCCGCTTTTCGCTGATTTCTTGACTTTGAGTCCTTTGCCAAGTTTGATAACATCGCCGACTTCATAATCCATAATGACATCACTGCCGTTGCCGGAATTGTAGACAAATATATCATTGCCGTCGCCGCCGTAAAGAGTATCATTACCGGCACCGCCGTAAATGGTATCATCACCGTCAAGACCGTAAAGCACATCAGCACCACTTCCGCCGGAAATGGAATCAGCCTCGGCACTGCCTTTAATAGAATCATTACCATTGCCGCCGGAAAGTGTGGAAGACTTGGTTCCTGCAATTATCGTGTCATTCTTACTGCCGCCAATGATAGAATTTTCATTATTGTTGCCGATGATAGTAATAGCCTTCGTCCTTTTTGAGGCACTAATCTTTTTTAAAGTATCATTCAGATCAATAGAAGCGTTAAATGAATCACTGTCACTGTTTGTGAGGGTGATACTCTCCAAGGCGTAGGCTCTGGTTGTCGTTTTATTCCACTTATTTGTAATGGTGAGTTTTTGCGGTGTCTTCGTGGTCTTTGAAACTTTAACCACATTCAAAACGGTCAAGGTACTGTTATTTTTGAATTTAAAGAGAAGATCCGTCTCTTTTTCTCCTGTTATTTCGGCACTGACAAGCTCGGCGTTCAATTTGATAATATCGGCACCGACCTTGTAATCTGTTATAACGGTATTACCGCCTTCATGAATAAAGACATCATTGCCCGCACCGCCAATTAATGTATTATCACCTTTTGCCGTGCCGAACAGGGTATCAGCTCCATTGCCGCCCTTGATAAAATTATCGTTATTGTTGCCGGTTATTTTTATGGCTTGCTTGAGTGCTGAGGCGTCAATAGTTACAATGTTGGATTTGATATATGAATTTGCAGAATAGCTTTTGATTGTAGCGTCCTTGGAAAAAACTTTTTCACTTGCATCAACATAAGCCTTAGAAGTAGACTTTCCTATGCTGTTGAACCAAGTTATTTCCTTGCCCTTGCCGTTCAAAATGGTCAAATTACCTGAGTCAGTCTCAAATACTACATCTTTGCCTGAGAAGTAATAGCTGTCAGATTCCATATCAACATCAACCAGACGGATTACATCTTTCTGAGTGGAATTGTAGTCAGTAATTACAACATCACCGCCGGTATAGATAAATACATCAGCACCTGCACCGCCGGTGAGGGTATCGTCACCCTCGCCGCCTTCCAAAGTATCAGCACCCTTGCCGCCTTTGATAACATTGTCATAATCATTGCCGATAATACGCACGGCCTTAGTGCGAGCTGCGGCACTCGCGTTTTCTGCATAGGCATTATCCACGAGGTTTATAATACTGCCATCTCCGTTAGCTATAGTGAGAGATTCAGCACCATAAGCCTGTGCAGAAGTCACGTCATCCTTATTGGTGATTGTTATTTTCTTTGCTTTGCCGTTTTTGATGGCACTCTTAACGGTTAAAGTTCCACCCTTACTAAAATAGAATACAACATCTTCCTCTTCTTCAATTTCCATGTTAGTTATTTCGTCATCTGAGATTTTGATTTTGTCTGTGCCGGCGGTGTAATCCGTAATTACATCATTGCCGCCACTGTAGACAAATACATCTTTGCCTTTCCCGCCGGTGAGAGTATCATTACCGGCAGCACCTTCCAAAGTATCAGCTCCACTGCCGCCCTTGATTGAATTATCGCTTTTATTACCGACAATTTTTACTGATTTAGTCCTTTTTCCGGCATCAGCAACAGAAATATTTGCCTCCAGAGTAACAGAGGAATTATTTGAATTGCTGACAATTAAAGTCTTTGAAGAGTCGATTGCATTATCAGAATACGTAATAACACCACCCAAATTAATACCATTTGCCACTACTATCACTCCCTTGATATTTAGCTTTCCCTTGCTTATTCAATTATATATCATATAATAATATGATAAGGCTCCTTTGTCAAGCATTTTATCACTTGTTTCTATGAGTGGCGGATAGTTGACTTAACGAGAGCGACTAAAAAAATAACCGTTGATGTGGAAGTCAGCGGTTTTTTTGTATATTTTGTAGAATTTTGTTATTTCTTGGCAGCGGCGGCATCTTCCTTCTTCTTGAGGTCGCGGACATCACTCCAGAGATTGCGGGCTTTATCGAAAATCTGCGGCTCACGAGTACGGACAGATTGA